>NZ_JBFRTD010000013.1:156153-350623 GCF_041473955.1 Vibrio sp. 10N.222.54.E6
GATGAATAGATGAATAGATGGGTTCAATACACAGGCGTTTACTTGGTTTCAAAAAACAGAAACCTCATACCATGGTCGGTCTTTTTTAACATACAGCCAAAAAACTAAGAGTATCAATCCCAAATAATACTCACTGTAATCGATTTTTAAGCCAAGAATGACGCTCTGACTGCTTATTTCTATTGTGCCAGACTTTAACAATATTGAAGTGAGGAAGCTCAAAAGGTAAGGGGACCTGCTTAAAGTCTCTAAATAACGTTTCTGACAAGCGAGAAGGCATAGTCACTATGATATTTGTATCTTTAATTAAAGACGCTATCGCCCCAAAACTAGGCGCACTAGCCACGATTTTTCTCTTCACGCCTCGTTTTTTAAGTATTGTGTCTATCTCGGTTTGGTGAGAATGCTCAAAAGACATGATGGCGTGAGGTTTGGAGCAATATTGCTCTATCGTTGTTGGCGGTGTTTGCTTTTGAGGATTGAAAAAACAGACCTCTTGGTCAGAAAACAACTTAGTTTGAATTAAATCCGACTCGTTACTCGTTAGTTCTGGTGACAAAACAAAATCTACATCGCCAGACCGAAGTAATGAAGCCCACTGAAGTTGAGTTCTGGCTGGAGCTATGTGCAACGAGCTCATCGGCGCTGCTTTCTGAAAATCATGAAACATAGGTTTTATAACGGTTTCTATTTCATAGTCGTTAGCTGCGATGGAAAAAACTTTATCATCTATTAGTGGGTTGTATTGTTGTGAGCTTGCGAAAGCTTGCATCGATATTACGATTTCTCTGGCCTTTTCAATAAGTTCTCCCGCCTTTGGCGTAGGCGCGATGCCTCTTCCTGAAGTGACAAACAATTCATCTTTTACTATTTTGCGCAGTTGGTTAAGCCCATGGCTAACTGTTGATTGAGTAACCCCCATACTATCCGCTGCCTTTGTTACTGATTGGTGTTCGTAAACGCTAATAAACATGCGAAGTAGTCGTCCATCCAACGTAGAGTAATCGAAAGTATTCATAGGTAACATTCAACTTATGCAGTGTATTAATAATATAGGTTGTAACATACTCTTTCTCGATAAAACAGAACCAAAGATTGACTCACCGGAATGAACGATATTTTCGAGTTAATCGTGAATAAAGAATTCCAGTTTATAGAGGTATTTTATGCCCAGTTTTACTCCCCAATTACCAATTGCGTATGGTAATCACCAAGAAGCAATATCTTCTCCGAGGTTAAAAGGTTGGCATGCACATATTTATTTTAACGAACTTACCGAGCAAACGGCTCAAAGGGTAATTAACGATATAGCATTAGAAATTACAGATCTCAGACAAGGCCAACTGCATCGAAAATTGGTTGGCCCTCATCCCTGTTGGAGCTGTCAGCTTTACTTTAAACCACATTTATTAAGTGACGTAGTCACTTGGTTGACGTTCAACCGAAAAGGTTTAACGATACTTTTTCACCCCATCAGTGGAAATGATTTGTTAGATCATAAAGATAGAGTTTTTTGGATGGGAGATGTCAAAGACCTAAATCTAGAGAATCTATAAAGCCCCAAATTTGTATCGATGATGAAAACAATGAAAAACATTAGACATAAATGTATTGGCCGTACTTTCCAATACAAAAAACGTTTTAATTTATGTTCTACAAAATGGAAGGAATTATGTTCGAAATTAAGTCGTTAAATTGACTTTATAATCCAACAGGATGGGTTTATTGGAATGGGTGGGATTAATGGGAATGCTTGAGAAGATTGATCAACAATGGCTAAAAAGTTTTCACTGTGTCTATGAGAATAATAGCTTTTCTCAGCTGCTTTTTTAGTTGTGCCATACGAATTATTAAAGATGATAGAAAAATGCCTGCCAAATTGGCAGGCATTTATTGATGCTAATTTGCTTTGGGTGCTTTGGGTGCTTTGGGTGCTTTGGAAGCTTCGTGTTGCTCAACCATGAACGCAACGGCTTCATCGTTTAGACAAGATTTACTGACGTATTGGCGCTGTTTTCCAATATGAAGGATAAAACCTAAATCGGTTTGTTCAAGTTGGTCGATGTCACGCCAAGCGATAGTATTGGTGGCTTTACGGTTTTTATAACTCACACCATCAGTATCCCCTGAAAAGACCACTTTGCTGCCAGCACCTGAGCTGATTTTTTGTCGCCATAACCACCAGGTTCTCTTGCAATATACACTGAACGCTTCAATCACACTCAAAACGATAAAAAACCAGCCTACGTAGCCACTAGGTAACAGTTCAAACTCCAATAGAACCCAACCAAAAATAAGAAACAAAAATGCCTTTAAATAGGCTTTTGGAAACTGAGTCGGAAGGCTAGTTTGGTCATAACACTCTGCGAAAAACGTTTTGTCGAGGGTGTATTCTGTGGTGAAACCGGGATCTTTAGGCATGTGTGGCTACTTTGTAGTTCTTTGTTGAGGCGCATTATATCGCTTCACGCTGGTTTGTCTTAGCGGTTTCAATCCTCTTTTGTAAATCAATAATACTGAATGCGTTTACTCGCATGATAGCTAAATTGTTACGCTGTAGCTAAGTGGTCGCCCCGCGACAAGCTGTCATGTCTCATAGCTATTTTAAGTAACCTTGTTGCTCCAGCCATTGTATTGCGCTTTAGATACCGACTTCATGCGACACCAACTTGGCGACCCCAGTCTTCCTATACTCACGGCTTTTCTTTTTTCGTTGTTGTAATTTTAACCCAAAGTAACAGCTGTTCTATACGTTTCTATATTAAATGAATGATGTTAGACCGCTTACTTTCTATCAGATGAAATGTTGTTCTTATAACAAATTACCCCGCAAGTGCGAGGTATTTAGAGGCTAGCGTATAATCAAATAGGGCTAGCCAATTAGTTTTCTGTTAATGGGTTTTCTTAGAAAAACTTCTTAATCGCTTTTTCAGCACAAGCGACATCTAAGTGGCCACCTGGAGCGCCACCCACACCAATCGCGCCTATCATGGCATTGTTCAGTTGTACCGGAACACCACCCGCCAGGAACAACAAGTTGTCGTCCATATTCTGCAAGGGTTGCATGATAGGTTTGTCGGCGATGAGTTTCATCAGGTTACCTGACGGCTGCTTCATGCTTGCCACTGTGAACGCTTTTTTGCGTGAGCTATCAAGAGTGTGGATGCCTGCGCCGTCAGAACGTAGTTGAGCAATCACATTGCCCGACAAGTCGACAACAGTCGCAGAAACCTTGTAGCCATCGGCTTCACATTGATTAACGGCTTCATGGGCAAGCTTGAAGGCCGCTTCTGATGATATTTGAGTGAAAGAGACCGTTTGTGTTTCTGCTGCCATTGCATTGTGAGAAAGGCTAAGGAAACCAAGGGTTGCTGCTAGTACTGTTAGGTTTGTCGTTTTCATGTTTACTCCGTTAAAGCATCTGTTTTCAAAAAGAATCTGTTTTCAAAAAATATTCGTTTTTCAAATTCCGAATTCTATTTTTTGTTTGTTTAGAAAGGGTGTTTTTAATCAACTGGTTCATACTAACGAATGCATGATTACGACTGGCTTTCTTGAACATTACAAAGTTGCAATGTTGGTTATATTCGAGAAAGGATATTGATAGAGTGTATTAAGACCACGGCAAATAAATAAACGGACGTTAATGAAAATACTATTGATTGAAGATGACATTCATATCGCGAGATTTTTGGTGAATGGTTTTCAGCAAGAAGGGATAACGGTGACACACGCAACAGATGGTGTTGATGGATTACACGAGGCCGTAACCGAAGAGTATGACGTGATCATTCTCGATATCATGTTGCCAAAGAAAGATGGGTTTGAAGTGTTGGCTGAACTCAGAGGGCAAGGCTACGCGACGCCCGTCATCATATTAAGTGCCAAACACTCAGTGGAAGAACGAGTGCAAGGGCTACAGTCAGGTGCTGATGATTATTTGGTAAAACCTTTTGCATTTCCTGAGTTATTGGCTCGTTGCCAAACCTTGGTGCGTCGAGGTAAGCAACCGACAACTCAGCCATTAGAATTGCATTACGGCCCGCTTAGCTTAGACCTACTTAAACACACGCTGCAAAGAGATCAACAAACGATCACCATTAATCAGCGCGAGTTTATGTTGATGAAATTACTGCTCGAAAACCGAGAGGCTGTGATGTCGAAAACGGCGATTCTTGAGCATGTTTGGGGGCATCAGTTTGATCCGCAAACCAACGTGGTCGATGTTTTGGTTTGTAGGCTTCGCAGCAAAGTTGATAAGGGTTTTTCTAAGCCGTTAATTCACACACTTCGAGGTGTTGGCTATGTCCTCAAGTCGTAGTATTGAACAGGCGCTTGCTAAAACGCAGAGACATTTGTTGGTTCGCTTTATGTCGACTTTACTGCTCTGCTTGCTGCTGGTGGAACTGATTGTTGGGGCGATCTTCTTTTTCGACCTTTACCAAACGGAAAAGAAGATCCTTACGTCTATGTCGACCGAGTATCAGCGTATTTTGACTTACGATTCGAGTGAGCGATTGATTCATGTTTTAGAGGCGAATCCTCATCGGCTACTCGAAAACAACATTGCGGCGTATAAGCTTGAGAAGGGCGCTTCATCTGATGGCGTGTTTATCGCTGGTGTTCAACATTTATCAACAGCACAGCCTTTTTCTAACTACCAAATTGATGACAATCGTTCATGGCTAGAGAGCTTCATCTTTAGTCCCTATATGTCGTTACCTATTGAAGGGGAGCAGTATGATTTCTGGTTGGTTTTGGATAACCGAGCAAGAGACTTTATCGCCTACAATCAATGGCTAATGACCTTATATGCGTTGCTTGCTCTCGTGGCTGTGACCGCAGTATTCACTCGTAACATCATCCAGAGTGCGATGTCTCCGTTAGTGACCTTTGGCGACCTGCTCGATAAGCTGAAAAAAGGGCAGTTAGAATTTCCTAGCACTAAAAATGAAGCCGAATCTGATTTAGCGCAAGGGCTCAACGTGATCAGCTCTAGTGTCCATACTGCGGTTGCCAAGTTACAGCACGTGACGACAACCTTGAATACGACCGTCGATGCGATCGCTCATGATATTCGAACTCCTTTGTCGCGTATTACGTTAGCCTCCCAAACGGCATTGCTCAATAACGCCGACCAACAAGCGATGAAAGACGCATTGGCAGATTGTTCTGAACACGCCATGCAGGCAAGCAATATGTTAACCGCCTTGATGAAGTTGAACGACGAGCTGACCGGAAAGCGCATACCACAGAAAGTGCCGACTCAGGTCTCTGACGTGATTAGCAATGTGGTGAGCTGGTATGAAGATGTTGCAGAGGACAAACGAATCGAGCTGGTGGTTGAGAGCGCTGATGGTCTTGCGATTCAGTCAGACCCTGATAAGTTGACTCAGGTGTTGGTTAATCTTGTTGATAACGCGATTAAGTACACCGAGCCCGAAGGAAGAGTGACGGTCAAAGCGGAGCAAAGCACCGAAGGTAAGGTCGAGATAAGTATCCAGGACACCGGTGTGGGCATTGAACAGAAATATCAGGACTTGATTTTTGACCGACTTTACCGAGTCGACAGCAGCCGCAGCAATATCGAGGGGTATGGTCTTGGATTATCTTTAGCGCTTGCCATGGTCGAGAATCTAGAAGGAACGCTAGTCGTTGAATCTGAATTGGGTGTGGGAAGTACTTTTACTCTTTCGTTGTAACAACGATTTATATCGTCACTTCGTCTTTGAAATTTCAACTCTTACGCACAAAGAATGCCCCGCACTAGTGGGGCATTCTTGTTTTGGGGAAGGGAGGTTCTCCATGAACAGGTTCGGGAGGTAGAGTAACCTGCGCCAACCCTATTGGCTGCTTGTAGCTTGTAGCTTTTGACCTTAGCTATCGATCCAGTAAATCTTATTTTTCACATGATAGTTGTTGGCATATGCCAATAACTGGGCGTATGCTGAACTTCTGATCATCAATAACAGGAAGTTACTATGTTATACGCAATACCTTGTCGTGACCTTCATGTCGGCAACCATTTTGCCCGTTCTCCACAGATCGCGATTGTCGATGAGCAACAACAAATAAAGCATCTTATTCCTTTGGTTGAGTCAGACAGCCCGTGCAATAAGAAGAAGCAATGGATGTCCGTCGTTAAATCTTATGATGTGAAAGCTGTTGTGGTTCGTCACATCGGGAAGAAAATGCTGTCGCACTTGTTCAATCATGATGTTCGCGTTTTTACATCTAAAGGAAAAGCCGAAGTTACCACTCTGGATTTTAGCAATCTACAAGAAGTAACCGACCTCGATTATGGTCGCGAGTCGCGCAATATCGGGTGTAGCAATAAAACGTGCGGCGAGAAAGGGCACAAAAAACAAGCTTCGATTTTAATGGCACAGCCTAATCAGCTAGGCGCGATTCGAGGGTTCCGTAAATGACCTTTTTGTTGACGCTATTGGGGTTTGTCGGAGTCGTTACACTGATGGCGATAGGCGTGATTTTTTCGCGCAAGCCAATCAAAGGCAGTTGTGGAGGACTCGCACAGTTAGACATTGAGCGCGAATGCAATTGCAAGGATGTGTGTGAAGGGCAAAGCCGAAAGTTGTATCAGATCTCTGAGCCATCAAGCTAAGTATCGAGAATTCACTGTCGTTGAGCTAGCTAACGTTGGGCTAGTTCGCGAGTTAAGCGCTTTGAATCACCAACGCGTGACCGTTGACGATGCACTTGGCGACTTTGGCTCGTGCACGCTTGATGATGTTGCCGAACGTTTGGCGAGACACCTGCATTTGTTCAGCGGCTTCAAGTTGGCTCAATCCTTCTTGATCAGCTAAGCGTAAGGCTTCTAACTCTTCTAATAGCAATTCTTCTTTATGAAGCTCGTCCATAGGAACGCCATTAGGCTTAAAACAAGAGTAAGCCGCTCGGGTGCATAACTGGCGATGTTTTTTTGGTCGAGCCATATCAATCTCTAGGTATTTAAGGTTAAAAGGTAAGTATGAAGGTTTTTATTCCACACAACCATCGGCGTTGCCAAGTGTGCAGCCAAGGTTTTTTCGCAGACAGCCCCATTTGTTTTGAAGCCGTTGGCGAGCGCGAGACTTTAGTCAATCATAAAGCCTTGGCCAATCATGAAGCTTCAATTAAGAGTGAAGCTTTAGCTAAATATAAAACCAGGGCCAAGATTGTACCAACAGATAAAGCTGAGGGCTACGATGGCATTATGCAGGGTGGCATTGTCACCGCGTTACATGACAGTGCGATGTTGCATTGTTTGTTCCAAAATAACATCACTGCAATGACGGTGAGTTTGTCGTCTCGCTTTCACCATCCAATCGCCATTGGTCAGGAACTCGAAATTTGCGCTCAATGGGTGAAAAGCAGACGTAATCTTTATTTCCTCGAAAGCCAAATTACGCAGTGTGGGAAGTTATGTTCGTCGGCAAAGAGTCAGTTCATGTCAGCCCCGCCTAGATTTGATCTGAACTAGAAGCTTTGTTCTTTTTGAAGTATTTGAACGCTGTCCAGACGGCATAAGCCGAAACACCTACGATCAACGCTGAGCGAAGTAGAATAGGTGCATCATGCTCAAGTTGACTAACATGCGGCACAATACTAGCGAACAATCGACTGGTAAAAAGCAGCCCCATTACTAACATAACAATTTTATTCATGTGACCTGCCGTTCAATAGGGTACGTTGCACAGAAACAATTATGGGGTGGGTTACACGGCCAAAAAACTATTCTGCTCGAAATAAAATCATGCGCTTCTCAAGCTTGGTCGTCAACGCGATATCAGCTTAAAGCCAGTAAGCTAAAGTTTCGTTTTTGAAAGCGAGGGGGATTAAAAGTGAAGAGGGGATTGAAAGGGGGAAGAAGAGTGATGCGCTAGGGCTTGTTCTTCAAACTAAAATGCCACCGCAAATCTGCAGTGGCATTTGAATGACAACAAACCATCATGTAAATCTTTAATTACAGCTCGAATACAAACTAAAGCTCTAACAGTTTGGCTAATTCACGCTCTTCGAGAAGTTCTTCAATGCGTTGACGAGCCTTAGGCCCTTCTGCTTGCGCTTTGGTTGACTTGCCGGCTTTTTTACTGCGGCTCGTTTTTGTTTTTTCCTTAGTTGTCATCGGTAACCTTCCTTGTATTTTCTATCTTACAGGTTGCATGTCTCTTTTAGTACTTTACCTGCTTTAAATGCTGGTGTTTTTGACGCTGAGATTTGAATCTCTTCTCCAGTTCTTGGATTGCGACCAGTGCGAGCAGCGCGGCTATTCACTTTAAAGCTACCAAATCCAAGGATAGATACATCGTCGCCATTAGCAAGCGTAGTCGAGATGCCTTCAACGAGTGCATTGAGTGCTGTGCCTGCTTGCTCTTTTGAGATGTCAGCAGAAGTTGCGATGTGTTCAACTAATTGAGATTTGTTCATGTTTTAAATTCCTTGTCGAGTTCGTCTGGCGTTTGGTTTTTGCAAACTATTGGTTAAATATGACCAATATGAACTGAAGTTATGTCATTGCTAGGATTGAACTTTGTAAAGTAACAAACGAAGTTGATTATAAAAACATATCACGCCTCATTCAATGCAAATCATTGACTATTACTTGTTTTCGGCCAGTTATGGACAGTGAGTCATGAAAATGAACATCGTTTTGTTTAAATTAATTCATGATATCAATTGAAAGTTAATATTTTGCTGTATGTAGAACAGACAAAAAAGCCCAGCGTGTGTGCTGGGCTCATGCTTTTTTGAAGCAATCTGTTTTTTAAAGCAATCGAGTATTTGAAGCGGTTTTGTACTCGGAGCTAACGCAACGAAAATTATTTAGTAATAAAGATCTGTTCCGTTTTTAGCGAAGTCATCGAGCGAACTTGGCGCCAAATGTAGTAGAAGATACCTAACATCATCAACATACTTGGTATAGCGATGGCCGGGTAGCTGTAAAGTGTCAACTTACCCAATTCTTCATTAAAAGCTGCAGTACCTGCTGGGCTAGTCACAATCCAAGTCGCTAGAAAGTAGTTCATCGCAGAAGAAAATGCGAAGGTACTAGCGAATAGGTAGTTTGACTTCATTAGGCAACGATTAAACTCTGCTTGGTTACCAAACTCTCTTAAACGCTCTTCGATTAGAGATATGTTTAACAGTGCAGGCGTGAAGATAACTTTTTGGATAAACGGGTAGCGAGTGAAGGTTGAGCCAAGAACCGCTAAACCAATTAGGCCGGGTATTAATGCTTCTTTTAATGCTAACCAACGAGTATCAAGTTCGAAGAAGCCGATACCGCCGGTTAATAATACGCTGACAAAGCCAAGTGCCGCGATGAAGTTAAACTTCTTGTTGCGGACTAACTCCATACCACCGTAAGCAATAGGGAAGGCAAGCGCGACAAGTAGTGCTAAGCCAGTTCCTAGGTGTTCCTCTCCACTGAACTTCATTAAGATGAATGAAGGAAGAAAGACGTTAAATACGACTTCGAAAAGAGGACTCGATTTTTTGTTTTCTGTGCTGCTCATAATTTCTAAATACATTATGTTATGGATTTATTCTCAGGGATTGTTGTTTACCTCGCTCAAGATGTAAAGCCTTAAGACGTCATGCTGTGTAACGACATGTGACATCAACGACATCTCTGAACTTATAGAACGCGTAATTCAACACTTTCGTGTCTGAGTTCTCGACCAACTTGGGGCTTATGATGTGAAAGCAGTTGTTTGGTGAGTCAATTTATATGAACGCCATAGCTAAGCTTTCGCGTTTTTCTGCAGTGATCCACATTCATCAAGTTACCTAAGGCTGCAAAGGCATATCCATATAATTGGAAACATGTACGGCAAGTTGCTTGTGATATTTTAGTTATGTTATAACATAACTAAAATATCACTCTTACTGAGAATAACGTTCGTATCGGTAAGAGGAAAACAACAAGCATGTATCAAGGAGATGACGTAATGAATGCCGTGTTAACGAAACCTGTGACAACCGATAATAATCAGCCACTTAACATTGGTTCTGCTGCAAGTATCAAGGTTCATGCGAATCATGCTCCATGCTATAGCGCTTCTGAGCAGCCAACGGTGCTGGCAGACATCTATCAAAGCAATGTCAATATTGCGATTTGGCAGCGTACATTTGATGAAGATTTAACAATGGCAATCAGTGAATTTATCGCCTTGAATCCAAACTTCAGTAAATCTATGAGCCTGTCTCCAGACAACGCCTATGAGAAATTGGAGTTTGCTACCGACGAAACCGCATCTAAAGCACTACTAGAAAACATGGTAGAGCTGGTGGATATGTTCTGTTGTTTGTTTGATCTTGAAGAAGTAGGGCTCCGTTTAGCGGTTCTGAATAAAGCGATGTGTCCACGCTTCCATGTTGACCAAGTCCCTTGCCGTTTAGTGACTACCTATCATGGTGTTGCCACTCAATGGCTGCCAAACGACTTGGTCGACCGTACGAAGCTAGGAAGAGGGAGTAACGGAAAGCCAGATTCAGAGTCAGGCTTGTACAGTCATGAGTCGGATATCGAGCAACTTTCGAGTGGTGATGTGGCATTGCTTAAAGGGGAGCGATGGAGTGGCAACGAAAACGCGGGTCTGGTGCATTGCTCACCCGTAACTTCATTTAACGAGACGCGATTGTTGCTGACGTTAGATTTTGGTTAGTCGCGCTCTATTCGCGAGACGATTTTTAGAAGTCGTCGGCTTACCCCTTTTGTACATCCGGTTTTATACTCGTCAAACCTATTAATTTACGCCAACACTGTCAGCATAATGATGAGCAGCGCCGCTAAAGCTAGTACGCCTAACGCACGCCATTGAGAAACAAACGCAACACTGCCATTAAGTTCGATTTTTGTTTGGAAGCCAGTGACCATTGCCCAAGTTAATGGTTTTGAGCGTAATTTATAGAACAAAACGGCAAGGACGTGTACCGCAATCAGAGTTGGAAGTACTTTTATCATAGTGAGGTGAATGTTTTCTAATAGTGAAAATACGGAGTCATTCAACCAGATATTTGCATAGGGTAAGTGATCAAGAAGCCCTGCTAAGGCTAAACCAGAAACACACTGAATAGTTAAAGCTGATAACAGTGTAACAACCATCCAACCGCCAGCAGGATTATGGCCTGGCTTTTCTTTTTCTTTTCCTAATAAATAACGAACTACTGACTTAGGTGATCGTAAAAACTGTCTGAACCGGCTCGTTTCGCTACCCACCCAACCCCAGACCAATCGCCAAACGATTAATGTCATAAGTGCTAGCCCAAGTTGAACGTGGGGTCCATTACCTGAAATGCCCGATGCCATTAACCCCATGAAAAGCGCCGCTTGCGTCCAATGGTATAGGCGAGTTGATAGATCCCAAATCTTCATAGTTTCACTCTCTCTTTTGTTTATTTAATCTCTGTTCGCTTTATAGTAATTTACACAGCAATAGTTGCAATTGCAACTATTGCTGTGTAAATTGACTTTATCAAGGAAACACAGGCATCAAAGAAACACAGACATCAGAGCAAAACGGAACACCGAAACGAATCATCGATGTCTGTATCGAAACCAGACAACAAAAGCTATATGAAGCGAGGAGAGATCAATATGAACAAGAGAATGATTCACAAGAGATTGGTGAGCCTACTGTGCACTACAACCGTTTTACTTAGTACCCACGCTTGGGCATCACAAGATCATTCGAACCAAATTGAACAGCGCCAATACGCATTTACACAAGTTGAAACCTTGATTGAGCAAGCCAAAGACTTATTAGATGGCAACGATACGAGTTGGCAGGTATTAGAAGAAACGAGTTTAGAGTTAACAGCTCATAGCGAATTGTTACTGACGTCATTTCCGGTGGGCAGCCAAGAGGGAAGTAAAGCTAAAGAGAGTGTGTGGAGTGAGCCTGAAAAATTCGAACGACTACTAAGTCAAATGAATCAAGGGTTCCAAGAACTCTATCAAGGTAGCCAACAAGGTGATGTATCACTGGCGGAATCAGGATTAGAAGCAGCGCAGGCGACTTGCAAAAGTTGCCATCGTTCATATCGCTCACGTTGGTAATAACATTCAGTCCGCTCAATTAACTAACTAACCCCATTTAACCAGTTAAAACTATTTAGCCAAAAAGGAACAAAATATGAAAATGAGTATGTTTATAACACTAGCCGTTTCAATCATGTTTTCTGCTTTAACAAACGCAGCAGACTATGCCGTTGCTCTAGGCTACGCTGATGTGAATGTTCAACATTTGGGCTACAAACTTTCTGTGACGAACAACTAGTAGTCGTTGGTTGTTGAGTTAGTATTGGGTAAGTGAAAATACAATAGCTGACAAAACTAATAGTTAGTAAAGTAATTAAAGCGATCATTAACTAACCCCAACTTCGGTGAAATCTAAGTAATCGAATATAAATATTGATCTGATGGAAATAAGAATGCCGTTGGGTTTAAATGACGAGAAATAAAGGGCTGAACGTTATGTGTTGGGTCCTTTTCTATTTTTCGTCTAGTTAACAACGCTATGTTGAGCGTATTTAACTTAATTACCCTACAACAGGCTGTTCGGTATAATTTCTCATGCAATCAATAATTTACTTGGTGAATGTCTCGCTATGCGTGCCCCTACTCACATATATTGCTGATATTAACCTTGGATGGTTTATTAATTTATTTTAAAGCGTAAAATAAATGGTGCTTGCAAACTGTGTTGGTGACAAATTTGTCACCGCGGTTTTTACTTCCAAATTATAGGTTTCCTATGTTCAAGAAACTCTCGCTTAAAAATAAGCTGGCGATCTCTGCTAGCATGGCCATTATCCTGGGGGGGATTTTGGTCGAGGTATTGTCTTTTCGTGCTTCATTGCAACGGTTGGATATTGAAGTTGAACAGCGCTTAGAAGGTGCGTCAGCTTCTTACAATCAATATGTATCGGATTGGATCTTATCCAAAGAGCGTGCGCTTACTTCACTTTCGAAGGAGTCACAACAAGAAAGCTTGGTCACTCACCTGAAGCAGGTTCGTGATTCAGGCTCGTTTGATAATGTGTTCTTAGCGTTCCCTGATGGCTCGCAAAAAAATGCGAATGGCGTAGTGTTGCCACCGGGCAATGATGATCCACGCGTATGGGGTTGGTACACCAATGCGGTTTCGAACCCAAGTAAGGTGTTCATGGATAACCCAACGGTTGCCGCGGCAACTGGGGCGAACGTTGTGTCGTTGGGTACTGCAATGCAACTGCATGGCCAGCAGGTCGTTTTAGGTGCTGATGTAGAAATTACCGACATTCTAAACAGCCTTGAAAAAGTGATTCTTCCAGGCGAAGGCTACATGTTTATCGCGACCAACAAAGGCACGGTTTACACGCACGCTGATACAAAGTTGCTGAATGAGAACATTAGCTCGCTAGGGCTAGATTTTTCTGATGTACAGAAGGCACTGACTAGCGGTAAAGACACGGCTATCGAGTTAAATGGCAGCGACTATGTTCTGTACGCACGTGCGATTGATGGTACAAGCCTGATTACTATCAGTGTTGTTAATCATGACTCTTTGGTTGCACCGTTATTTGATGCGGTGATCGGTCAAGTGTTGGTGACACTGTTGGTTGTGATTGTATGTACCATATTGTTTAACCTGCTGTGTACTATTCTGTTCCGTCCGTTGAACCATGTGTCTCAAGCATTGGCGCAGATCGCTAATGGTAGTGGTGATTTAACTCAGCGTATTCATGTTGAGAACCAAGATGAAGTAGGAGAACTAGCACAGAACTTCAACACTTTTGTAGGAAGTTTACAGCAGTTGATTGGTCATATTCGTGGGCAATCAGAGCAGCTTAACAGCCAGTCAGAGAAAAGTACTCAGCGAGCGAATCGTTCGGTGGATGAGCTTAATCATCAACAGCAAGAGATCACCATGGTGGCGACGGCTGTAACGGAAATGGCGAGTGCAACGCAAGAGATTGCATCGCATGCTGAGCAAACCGCAAAAGCGGCACAAGACTCTGCGACAAGCACTAATAGCGGTCACGCCCTGGTTGTCGATACCAAAGGTTCTATCAATAACCTTGCCAATGAAGTGAATGAAGCAGGTAATGTGATCAGTGAGCTAAACAAGCATGCTCAAGAGATTTCGACGGTACTTGCTACGATTCAAGGTATTGCAGAGCAAACTAACTTGCTTGCTTTGAATGCTGCGATTGAAGCGGCGCGTGCTGGTGAACAAGGTCGTGGTTTTGCTGTAGTTGCAGATGAAGTACGTGTGCTTTCTCAACGAACTCACTCTTCAACAGAAGAGATAAAGTCAACGATTGATGTTTTACAACGCACAACGGCTCAAGCGGTTGATCTTATGGAGAGCAGCTCGAAACTGGCAATACATTCCGTCGAAGATGCCGACCGAGCTTCACATGCGCTAGAAGAGATCAACACAGCGGTGGCTTTGATTAGTGATATGGCGACTCAAATTGCTACCGCAGCAGAAGAGCAAACGCACGTGACGGGTGAAATTACTCAGAACATTACGACCATTAAAGATGTTACCGACCACTTAGTTGTGGGCGCGCAGGATAGCTTAACTGAGTCGAACGAACTTAAGAGTCAAGCCGCTGGTTTAAGCGACAAAGTGGCGACTTTTAAGCTTGCTTAACTGTGTCACTCACTGATGCCTGATCAGTGCGTGATTGTTAAGCAATAAGTCAAAGCGACGTAAATTACGTCGCTTTTTTTGTATTTGTGAGTAATCAAATTATTTATTAATCAGTTTCTGAAAACTCTTTCAGCGCACTCATTGCAGCTTCTGCTTTCTCTTTCTGAACGAAGATATGGTCATGGTAATAACCAGCAATTACGTTGGCGCTAATGCCGTATGAACCTAGCTTGGTGGCAAAAGCGGCTGTTAATCCAACCGCTTCAAGACTCGAGTGGACCGATAAAGTTATCAGGCTAAATACACCGTCGAAGTCTAACTGAGCTTTGGTCGCAACGCCTTCTTCAAGAACCAGTGTTAAACTTTCCTTTTCACGAAAGGTCGCGATTGGTTCGAGTTGAACATAATCTCCCAATCCCCCGTCTACAGTACAAAAAACATAATCACCTTCAATGAGCTCCGGTGACATGGACTTTAGCAGAATGTTCAAATCGGTAATGGCGGTCATCGTCTTTTTCCCTGCGTAATCGCGTTTGTTTATGGTGTTGGATCATGCAGCCAAGATAGAATTTAGTTCTGCATAAGTAAAATTAATAATACTTATTCCACATCAGTATCGTTAATGTCGAGATTCCTTCCATCTTGATGACATCGAACAAGTGCTGAGTGGTGAGATGGAGTGGGACTAAACTCATTATCTCTGTTGTGTTTTAGAAAAGCCTGGAGATTGTGTTACATTTAAGTTGATACACAACTGGAGATATCGATGATCTGGCTTTCAGTGAAAGTACTACAGATTGGACTTGTCTATGGATACAGGAAGTATCAAAAAACGAAAAGAGCTCCAGCTTAGGGGCTCTTTTTTTGTTTGGCACTTTGTTGTTTACTATTTAGCAGGGCAGTAAGTTAGCAGGGCTGAACATTAGAGAGTAAGTAAGCTAAAAAGTTAGCGAGACCGAAAGTCATCAAGTTCGGATTTTAGCCAAACTTCACTACTAACCGATGTTTTGCCTTCACAGTGAACTTGGTAATGGCGCCCACTCAACATACTTTTTGTTGCTGAATACGCGATGAAATCTTCAGCAGACTCAATCTCGTCGGCGTAATAATCAGCTTTCTTTTTTATATGTGCGGCCGCTTCTGGCCCGGTGTGGATTGTACCATTTCGCTCATATTTGCACTGCGTTGATTCAACAAAGGTAAGCAGATGGTCAATCTCTTGTTGAGGAGAGGCGAATGCGAGATTCAGCGATAGTAATTGGCTAGCCATTAACCCACATAGAAACAGTGTACGCTTCATAATCATCCTCTCCCATCTAATCGGCTATTTCAAAAAACGATTAGGAATCAGTGTTTATAGATGGCTTTTTCTAACAAAGAAAAAAGCTGTGTAAATTCTTGTTCAATGGTGTCGCTCTTCCATTCTGGTGAATGAAGTGGGTGGTGGTAACGCACGGTACCAAAAAAGAAGCAGCGTGCAGTGATAGTACAATCCTTAATTTCAAAGACACCTTCTCTAACGCCATCATTCAAAATCGACTCAACTTGCTGCAACAGATGATTGATGTGTTTTGATTTTACGTGCTCGGGTGTTTGTTGTGTTAGTGATGAATATGATTCAAACAACTCAGGCTCACCAATAAAAATTCTTCTTTTAATGGCCGTTAACGCCTCAAACCACTCTCGAAGCCTTAGTGATGCGCTTTCCGGTCTATTTGTGATCTCAGTTAATGGTGCGGTGACACGATCCAGCCATCTTAATGTTATGGCTTCATGCAGTTCTGCTTTAGTTGCAAAGTGTCGGTATACCGTTCCGTGACTCACATCAAGGGCTCGAGCTACGTCAACAACGGTCGTTTTTCTAGGACCGAACTTACGTAAAACGATTTCAGATGCATCTAATATTTTTTCTTTAGTAAGCATTATTCACTACCAATAAATTGTGTCTAAACCCTTATTTAAGGCTTTGAAAATAAGAACTTTCGATAACGACAGTATTAGTCTGATGCTATCGATTACCGCCTACTCAGTCAAACGAGGTCGTCGTTTAATACAAAAGTATTGCCGTTTTGCACAAAAGTTATTGTGCTCTTAAATCAAATTGGTGCGTTGACAATATAATAAATGACATTTATTGTAAATTGTCATTTATTATTATTGAGCCTTCCGGAGCATCACTATGTCGCTAAGTTTTATTGCAAGTCCTCCCCCGAAGGGTAGGCATCGCCGAGTGTTATCGGCCATTATTGGACAGAAAAGAAAACATCATTCATGTCCTGAGTTGCAAAGGCTTGATGGGAAAAGGGTACTTGTAACGGGGGGAACCGCTGGTATTGGCGAGTTCATTACTCGTTCTTTACTTGCTCAAGGTGCGACGGTGACGTCGTTAGCGAGAGGCTTATCGGATGCGACGGATGACATTCTTCATGCCGAGTCAATCTATATGGATCTTGCGGATCCTAAGAGTATTGTCACTGCTGTAAAACAACTAGGGGATACGCCATTCGACATGGTCATTTGTAACGCGGGGCTAGTGTCTAAAAAGGCTGAAATATCGCCTTCCGGTTATGAAAAAACGTTTTCAGTCAATGTTTTAGGTCATCACATTCTTTATCGGCTTCTTATGCAGAAAAAAATGTTGGTTGACGATGCTCGTCTGGTTATGACTAGTGGAGATATTTACATTATGGAAAATGAGTGTTCGGCTGATATTCCTTTTGACGGCACATCCAGCACTTATTCACGAAGCAAGCTGGGGAATTTATGGCAAGTACGCGAGTTATCAAAGCGTTACCCAAATATCCACCCAATTGCGGTTCATCCCGGTGTGGTTGCCAGTGGCTTCGCTGGAAGTAAGAAAGGGTTTCTAGCATGGCTTCGTACTAAACAACTGGTGTCGGAAGAGCAAGGTTCCCACTCCTCTTTGATTGGTGCGACACAAGATCTTCCAAGAGGAAGCTATTGGCACAATGTATTTGGTTTGGTTGATTTACCGGAGAGTGATCCTGGTTGCGATACATCTGGTTCTAGTAAGCTGTGGGACCAACTTGAATCGATTACCGCTCCTTACCTGCAAGCGTGCGAAGTTAAGCCAACAGGAAAATAGAAATGAAATTTCTTTGGATAGTGAGCCTCACCCTTTTAATTAACGCCTGTGCAGAGAGCAAGATGGACACCAGAAAAGCGTCACCTAATTTCAAAAATGGTCAGTTTGAAAATAATACCGATATCAAAACACTGACGTTTTGGCAGATTGTCTGGGCTGGCTTAACTTCTGACGTTGAACAAGCGAATTGGCCAGACACTGTTGAAACGAATGAGGATAAAATGCCTGCTGCTAGGGAGCTAGGAGATAAAGTTCGTATTACGTTGGTAAATCATGCGACCTTTTTAATTCAAACCCAAGGAGTGAATGTACTGACCGATCCTGTGTTTTCAGAAAGAGCGAGTCCGATTTCTTTCGCTGGTCCCAAAAGGGTGCACCAACCAGGGATCGCGTTAGCCAACTTACCATCAATTGATGTGGTGGTGATAAGCCATGATCATTATGACCATTTGGATTTGGACTCTTTGGCGTTCCTCATTAAACGAGATAACCCGAAAATCTATGTGGGGCTTGGAGTGGCGAAACGTCTCCCTTCAAGCGCTAACACCACCGAGCTAGATTGGGGAGAGAGTGTTCAGGTTAATGACATCTTTAAGCTTTGGTTTTTAGAAGTTCAACATAATTCAGGTCGTACTCCCTTCGATAGAAACTCAACGCTATGGGGAGGGTTTTTAATGCATATTGGCGACCAAAAAATCTATTTTGGTGGCGATAGCGGTTATGCCAATCACTACAAATACGCTTATGAGAAGTTTGGACCTGTCGATATTGCCTTTATTCCTATTGGCGCGTATGCACCAAGAGAAATCTTCAAGCCAGTACACCTTGACCCCTTTGAGGCAGTGCAAGCTCATCAAGATCTTAATTCAAAACAGTCGATTGGTATGCATTATGGGACATTTCAAATGACGGCGGAGCCTCGCCTGGAACCTGTTGAGTTGCTTGACGTTGCGAAGAAGGCAGCTCAAGTTCCAGCTTCTGAGTTTATTACGCTTGAAGTGGGTCAACCGACTAACTTTTAGATGCTCAGCTCTTTTTAACCACAAGCTCCTTTTTAATTTCAAATCAATTTTTATCTCAGATCGCTTTAAACGCTAAATAGAGTGTTTGAGCCCTCAAAGACATGGATGTTTTGATATTTCATAATGTTGACCTGTAGCGTCAGGTCCGTTATTTGGTGATGTAATGAAAAACAAACAACCCATACTCGGCAATACGGGTACGTTGATCTTTTTGGTGATGATCAGCGCGTTTCCTCCTTTAACAACCGACCTTTATTTACCAGCTCTTCCTAATATGGTGGCAGCGTTAGGCACGACTCAGTCAATGGTTAACTTTACGCTGAGCAGCTACTTCGTTGTTTATGCTTTCGGGCTGTTATTTTGGGGGCCCCTCAGTGAGAAGTTTGGTCGCAAGCCAATTTTGTTAATCGGGGCAGGTATTTACGTTGTTGCCAGTTTCTTATGTGCCAACTCAGGCAGCATAGAACAATTGATTGGCTTCCGAATTGTTCAAGCGTTTGGTGGTAGTGCCGTCACGGTTGTCGCTGTGGCAATTATCAAAGATCTTTACGATGGGAGAGAACGAGAGAAGATAATGGCGACCATTATGTCGCTGGTGGTTATTGCACCTATGGTGGCGCCAGTAATAGGGGCATTATTACTTAAGGTTGCCACTTGGCAGATGATTTTTGTTGCGCTTGGTGTCTTTGGCCTTTTATCGATTGTGCTTTCACTCTGTCTGACAGAAACGTTGGTATCTCGTTATAGCGGATCTGTAGTGAGATCTTGGGGACGGCTGGGAGTAGTACTCAAGAATCCACGGTTTCTGTTGTTACTGGCAGTATTTTCGCTTACTCCAATGTCGATGATGGCATTTGTGGCTGCGGGTCCTTACATCTATGTTGAGCACTTTAATTTTAGCGAGCAAGAGTTTAGTTATATCTTCGCGCTAAATGCTCTATTTGCCTCATTTGGACCTCGGGCTTACATCAAAATTACTCAATATTGGCCTGCAAAACGAATTATTTCTTTCTGCTTCATGCTTCTGATTTTGTGTGGAGTACTGACTTTTAGCCTTGGTGAAGCTTCGGCTTGGTTGTTCGCCCCATTAATCGGATTAGCTACGTTAGCCACCATCACAACGCGAGTGCCTGGTACTAACCTAATGCTTGAACAACAAGACAAGGACACTGGTTCTGCCGTTGCAATCATTCAATTTACGTCAATGATTTGTGGCGCGATGGGGATGATGTTGGTTTCTGTCGAGTCTGACTCTTTGATTAAAAACCTTGGTGTGATCCAATTGTCTATAGGTGTGATCAGCGGCCTATTGTGGCTGGCATGGTCTCGGAACCCCAGTAATAAGCAGAACAACTCATCAACATCTTTCATGTCAAACTAGGTACAAAAGGTCGTTTTTTATGAAATTTAGGTTTAAGCCTCTTATTTTAATTGTGTGTGCTTTATTGCTGATTGGCTGTATTAGCAGCGAGCAGGAGTATGATCATCCGCTCTATGACACCTCCGCAAGTGCATTTCCAGTGCAACAGTTTGATTCGTTTTCCGAATATCAACAAACCATTCAAGCTTGGCTGGAAGAGAATCGTGTGTTTTTGCAAGACGATCATGCAGCGGAGCTTTCGTATAATACCCCTTTTGAAATCATGCCAAACCAAGCAAATTCGGTGAAAAAAGGCATTATTTTTGTGCATGGCTTAGGTGACTCTCCATGGTCTTTTGTCGATGTTGCTAAAGAGTTCGCTGATGACGGTTACTTAGTACGTAGTGTGTTGCTTCCGGGACATGGCAGTCGCCCGGCCGATTTAGTGCCGATAAGTATATCTGATTGGGAAAATACGGTTAAAAATCAAGTTGAAATTATGCAGAAAGAGGGGCTGGAGGTTTCTTTATCTGGGTTCTCTACTGGCGCGAATTTGGTGACGGATTATGCGAATAGCGACCCAAGCATAGAGGCTCTGTATCTGTTTTCTCCCGCGTTTAAATCTGACAGTGATATTGATTTCCTTGCACCTGCTGGCGCTCTATTTGTGGATTGGGTGTTCCAAGGCGATCCGCAAAATCACAACAATCTAATGAAATACAATAGCGTACCTTTGAATGGCTTTGCGCAGTATTACTGGACTAGCTACGAGGTTCAAAAATCTCTAAAAAGAAAACCATTCGACAGGCCAGCATTTTTAGCCGTCACTCAAGATGACAGTGTCGTTAATGTTACTGAAGTCCTTAAACTGTTTGAAACGCAGTTTACCAATGCAAACAGCCGATTTATTTGGTTTGGAGATAAACCAGATACGCTAGATAAACGCGTTGTCCATTTCGACAGTCGTGTGCCGTCAAAACGCATCAGTAACTTCTCTCACATGAGTTTGTTATACCGTGAAGATAATTTCTATTATGGCGCTAATGGTAAATTCCCAATGTGTCGTAACAGTACCGATCCTCTTGATTATGAAGCTTGTTTAAATAGTGATGAACCATGGTATTCCGCTTGGGGATACAAGGAAGAAGGGAAGGTTCATGCAAGGTTAACCTACAACCCATATTTTGACGAAATGTTGGATTACGCCAAATCTATCACTGCCTTATAAAGGCGACATTAGAAGGACACTAAAATGTATCAAAAACCATCCCCTGCATTACCATTGGGGCTGATATCGTTGCTATCGCTGTTGTTTGCTGTCCCAGTAAACGCAGATTGGAAGGAAACGGGCTTACACTTAAAGTTGGTTGATCTGTTAGACAGGGAAGACGGCTATTGTATTGATGTTGCTGGAAGTGGTGACTATGTAAGATTCGATTTGCCGTTATTGACGCACAATTGCAAAGAAGGCTTGTACGCTGATGAGGCGGTGACCCATAGAGATGACGGGGCATTGTTCTTTCCGGCTTTCGAGGCATGTGTCACGGTTATGGGCGTTAATAATAATTCGTTACCTTACAATTCGCTGATGTTAAAACGCTGCCACATCGACGAACCATTTTTGAAAGCCACTCAGTTCCAAACGTTTGAGTTTACAGAGGACAAACAGGTTCAGTTGGTGGGTTCTAACCTTTGTATTACTGCAGGCGATGTATCTAAAGTGACCTACAGTGCGGCGCACCGTTGGAGAAGCTTGTATATGCAGGAGTGCAATGTTGCCGACAAAGCGTTATCTCAATGGCAAATGGTTAAACCAACGACTCGTTAGTCGATATCTTAAGTAAGCAGCTAAAAGATAGAAATTAAACGAACTCAAAGCCTCAGTATTGACGCTGTTCTCAACAGCTTGAAGACTGAGGCTTTAATGTTTTAGGCGAGACAAGATCATTGATATTAATCGGAAAACTGCTTTTTGCTTTTATAGCGAGTAGGATTGAAAGAAATGGCGTATTTGTCCGGTTTACTAGTCAGTATCCAAATTGACTCTGAAATGTCACATCATCAATAAGCGAAAGTATGTTGAAAATAGAACAAGTTACCCCTCATATCGGTGCGCGAATCCATGGAGTCGATCTCGCCACATGCAGTGTGACTGAGCTCGATGAGGTTTATCAGGCGCTGATTACCCATCAAGTAATCTTCCTAGGTGATCAAGTACTCTCACCAGAACAACACTTGATGATTGCAGAGCGATTTGGACAGCTCGAGCTTGCGCATCCCTTCTTTCCTCGCGTCGAAAGCGCACCTCAGGTGAGTGTCATCGAAACAACCCGTGGTAATGCACCCATGGAAAGCTATTGGCATACGGATCTAACCTGGCGCAAAGTGCCATCGAAAGCTTCTTTGTTGCATGCTCAACATATTCCAAGCACCGGTGGGGATACGATTTGGTGTTCGATGACGGCGGTTTTCGAGTCATTAGATGAAGACATGAAAGCAAAACTGAGAGGGTTGTCTGCGACTCATTCGCTGGTGGCTTTCGAGGGAGTTGAGCCAGATCAGATAGAGCTTGATTGGCACAAATCACTACTTAAAACCGCGCAGAAAAATCCACCTGTAATCCATCCTGTTGTTCAGAGCCATCCGGAAACCGGTAAAGAAACACTTTATATCAATGAGCAGTTTACCCGTTATATCAACGAACTTGACCGACAAGAGAGTGATATTTTACTTAACCAACTGTTTGAAATTGCACGACGCCCTGAGTTTCAAGTCCGCTTCAAATGGGACAGGGGATCAATGGCTATTTGGGACAATAGGGTCACGCAACATTACGCGGTGATTGATTACGGCGATACTCCAAGAAAGATGCATCGCGTTACAGTGACATAATGCAAACGAAGAGGCGCAGCACTTGCTAAGGCGCGTTATTGGTGTAGGCGTGAGCGTATAAATCTGAATCACTTAGGGATGTTGTCTGAGTTAAAGTATGAAACCGAGACTTTATTCATCTAAGTCATAATAAAATCAAAAGCGTTGATACATATTTGATTGAAAGCTCACTGCTCTGAGGTGATGTGTAATATACTCAGCGGAAAACATAAGAACCAACATCAAATTTTAGACTTTGTAAACGTTAGGGCTTAGTAAATAAAGTATTTGTATGAACGCGATTCGTAAAGTTTATCAGTACGCAGAACCTAACCTAACCCTTGTGGGTTGGATGGGCTTTGTCGGTTTCCCTGCTTACTACATTGTATGGGAATTCTTGTTTCCGCAACCCTATGAAAATTTAGCCGTGCGTCTGTTTTGCTCGGTATTGTTCCTTGGGATTGTTGTTCGTAATCGTATTCCATTTGATTGGCGAAAGTACCTTCCGGCTTATTATCAAGTCGCTATTACCCTCTGCTTACCGTGTTTTTTCTTTTACATGCTGCTGATGAATAACTGGTCCAACGTATGGGTTATGTCTTTCATGTCGGCTATTTTCCTCCATATTCTATTAGTTCACGTCACTCGAGTGATGTTTGCACAAACCTTCGCCGGGATAGGGATTGCTACCTTGTGTGCATGGGTGGCACAAGGCTTCTACTTAGAGCTCACAATGGATTGGACGCATGTGCCAATCTTCTTATTTATCTATTTGTTCGGTAACTTATTTTACTTCCGTAATCAGGTGGAACATGAGAATAAGGTGTCATTGGCGAAATCTTTTGGAGCCGGTATCGCGCATGAGATGAGAAACCCACTAAGTGGTTTACTGACATCTATTGATGTTATGCAGTCCATATTGCCGAATCCGAAAAGTGGTGGCCACCAAGGGCAATACGCTTTGAGTAATGAAGAAGTTATACAGTTACGTGAAGTGGGTGATGAAGCGATGGAGATTATTCACTCAGGTAACGAGACGATTGATCTGCTATTGACTTCAATTGATGAAAACCGAGTATCTCGTTCTACGTTCAAGAAACATTCAGCTCAAGCGGTGGTGGAAGGGGCGATAGATAGCTTTAACTATAAGCGCTCAGCTGATAAATCAGCGATCTCTTTAGATGTACAAAGCAACTTTGACTTCTTGGGTAGTGATACCTTGTTGAAGTACGTGATGTATAACTTGTTCAAGAACGCATTCCATCATCGCAGCCCCGAAGATTTTCATATTCATGTCACCATGTGTAGTGATGACGTGACCAATCAAATCATGGTTACCGATAACGGAGCTGGTATTTCAAACGATGTCATTCGACGTATCTTCCAGGATTTTTACACCACCGGCCAATCAGGTAACTACGGCTTAGGTTTGCCATTTTGTCAGAAGGTAATGCGGTCGTTTGGTGGAGAGATTAAGTGTAAGTCTGAGGTGGAACAGTGGACGCAGTTCACGATGACTTTTCCATCTTTGACTTCTCACTCTGTGAACGAAATTAAGAGTGAGCTCACTAAGCTAAAGACAGTGTTGATTGTGAGTGACCAGAAAGTACTCTCTGATAAAATTACTGAGACATCACGTTTTATGGGGTTTGACCTCACCGTATTAGACGTTGTATCAGCACTTAAAAATAAGGAATATCAATTTGAGTTCGACTTGATTTTCGTTGATATGGAGAGCTTAGATTTAAGAGCCAATTACCTCGATAGAATTGAATCTTTGCTATCGTTCACTGAAGCGAGAATCATCTATTTGTATGAGCATCACCCCATTAAGCGTGTTCGTAACGTTGCTTTTGAACCGATTTGGGTGGAAACACAAGTTTGGCTACTGAATACCAAAGCCACCATCGAGCGCTTACTTTTCGATTCTAATTACGTGTTGCCATCGGTTGCTGTGAAACCACTAGAGGCGACTAATAAACGTACGATAATGGTGGTCGATGACAACGAATCTTTGCGCCGTTTTACCGCAATGTTGTTGGAAAAACAGGGCTTTGACGTTGTACAGAAAGAAGATGGCCAACAAGCGTTAGATGCTTTGGATACCGAGGATGTTGATTTGATTCTGATGGATATCGAAATGCCAATTATGGATGGTATTGAAGCTTCTCGTCGAATCCGCAGTGCTGCCAAAGAATACTCTACAGTGCCGATTATTGCTCACACAGGCGACAGTTCCCCAGTGACATTGGAAAAAATGGAATCGTCAGGCATGTCAGATTTTATTGTGAAGCCAGCAGATAAAACCCGACTGTTCGATAAAATTGCACACTGGATTTGATTTGTTGTACCGTCCGGTTATCCAGCTGAACTAGATGAATAGATGAATAGATGAATAGATGAATAGATGAACACAAGAAAGAGCTCAGCAATTCGCTGGGCTCTTTTTGTATCGCGACATGATAGCGTCTATTCAGTCCTGCCGTTTGTGTTAGTTATAGAATTGGTGTGTACAGAGTTATACGAACTCTAACTCTGGGTGATGGTACGCTTCGTGACAAACGGTGAGCACATGGTCAATGTCTCGTGGTGTCATATCGGCATTCACTGAAAATCGGATGATGTTCTTGTTCTTGCCCGTAGCGGGGCGGCAGAACACCGCACCGAACACATTCCGTTCTTCGAGGAAATCGCGAACACGTTCAGTGTTTCTTTCACTACCACATTCTAATGCCACAATTTGAGACTCGCTGCGGATATTAAAGCCAATTCGTTTTAGACCCGTAGTCAACGATTTAGCACGCTGGAACAGAGCCTGTCGTTTATCATCTGCACTTTTGATTACCTCTAATGTTTTCTCTAAACGGACCACCTCTTGTGGTAACACGGTCGAGCTGAAAATCGCGGGATAAGCAACAAACGGTAAGGTTTCTGAAAGTAGTTTTGGTCCAAGGATCGCGCCTGCACGATAAGCAAAGGTTTTAGCCAAACTTACGGTGATGAAGTCGACTTGCTTTGTAAGGCCCAATGCGTGAACTATGCCGGCACCATTTTCCCCATGCGTGCCCAATGAATGCGATTCATCAACGACGACGGCACAATCAAACTCCTGCGCCATTTCGTAGATGTCGCGTAGTGGGGCGATGGTCCCAATGGTACTGTAAACCGAATCGACCACAATAACGCCTGAGCCGTGGCGCTCTAACTGTTTACGCAGGTGATTCATATTGTTATGCATAAACGGGTGGGCGATGCCGCCAGCGGCACGAATGCCTTCCCATAGCGACATATGGGCAAAAAAGTCGATATACACCGATGTGTCCGGCGGGCAGATGGTTTGTAATAGTCCTATATTGGCCGCCCAACCTGACTGAGAAAGCAAACAGCTCTCCATTCCGACATAGTTCGCGAGCTCGGTTTCAAACGCAGGTTTAGACTCTTCATCTTGTAAAAAAATTGCAGACATCACTACGTTGTCATCGTGTTCAATAATCGCTGCTTGATGGGCGTCTTGGATCGGTTTGTTGTGTGACAGTGCTAAGTAATCATTGCTCTGCATCACGACGGCATTGCGCTGAGGTCGTTTACCCAATACCAAGTGCTTTTGGCTTTGGTTCTGGGTAATGAGGTCTTGAATATAGAAATTCAAGCGTTCTTCGATAAAGGAAGGTAGTGGTTTGTTTTTTGTTGTATCACTCATAATTATTCTCTTCAAATATGGGAAAACGCCAGCGCCGGCGGTTGTATATTGAAGTTAAAAAGTGATGTGTCATTAGTCAGTTTGCATAATTTTGTATGTGCTAGCAAACTCAGTATTTAAAGGTATCGAAGCGAGTCATTTTCCTTACGGTGCGGGGCTTTAACCTAGATCAGATAGGAATGATAGCCTTCTTTTTTATGATAAAAGGCTATTAAAATTCGGTGTTCTAATGACCATGAAAAAGTCGATTCTGAAAAGCTTTGATGTCCTAGCTGCGTATTATGAACTGGCACGTATTAAGAACTGGAACGTATTAGCTATGAACGTGAATCAGTTCGATTAAGTCGTTCAATTCCTGCTTGGCTTTTCCCTCTAACGAGTAACCAATATTGATGCGTAAGCAATTGCTGTAAAGGTCATGAGTGCTAAACAGGTGCCCAAGCCTGATATCAATGTTGTGGTCGGCAACTGCCTGAGCAAAGCTTGATTGGTTCAAATTTGGTATTTGTAGCCAAAGTACCATGCCACCTTGTGGGTTACTTATCTTTACTCCTTGAGGAAGGTGCTGAGCCAAATAACTTAGGTATTGCTGGCGCAAAGAGAGAAGCTGAGTACACCTTCTTCTAACGTGTTTTGCGTATTGACCAGATTCGATAAAGTCAGCAACTGCAAGCTGAGTGGGTAGGGCGACGCCATAGCTTGCAGCAGAAAACTGAGCCTTGTATTCGTTAATGAACCTCCCTGGTAAGCACCATCCTAATCGGTAACTCGGTGACAAGCTTTTCGATATTGAACCACACCATAGTACATAGCCACCTTTGTCGTAGTATTTCGCGGGGAGTGGAGTGTGTGAGGAATAAGAAAGTTCCAGATACACATCATCTTCAATGATCGGTACTTGATAGTGATTCGCTAATTCAGCAAGCTTTTGTTTTTGACTAGCCGACATGTTGATCCCTTGAGGGTTCATATGAGAGGTACAAAAAATCGCGGCATCCACTCGTTTATTCTTCAAATGTGCTTCTAATTGTTGCAAGTCGATACCGTCATCCAGAGATGGGATCTCGATGATTTGTCGCGACATCTTTCCGAGCAACTCCAGAATGCCGTTGAAACAAGGTGAACTAATCGCGATGGTGTCGCCTTCTTTGGTGCACGATTCAAGTGCAGCCTTAATCGCAGACATACAGCCTGCCGTAATCACCATCTCTTCAGGTGAAAAGTGTACATCGAGCTTGGCAAAGTGAGTGGATAATGCCTGACGTAACATTGGCTCACCTTGTGTATCTGGGTAATGGTTTAGCCTGCTGCTCATACGCCGAATAGCGCGGCGAAAACTGCGTTCCTGTTCAACAATCGACTGTTCATCATTGGCGGTGCTAGACACCCCTAAAGGTCCATTGATTGAGTTGTGAGTCGATGAGGTTAGCTTGACGCTCGACACTTTACTTTCAAACTGTGCCCACTCTGGGGTTGAACGAGCAGGTTTATGAGGAGAAACAAAATACCCTGCTTGCGGTCGAGAGTGTATCCAGCCTTGTGATTCCAGTTCTTGGTAGCAGCTCACCACGGTCGACATGCTGATGGCTTGTTGTTTAGCTAATTGACGCAGCGAAGGCATGCGTCCACCTTCGGGTCTTTTCCCCGTTTCAATCTCACCAATAAACTGATTGGCTAGCTTTCTGTAGATGCTCATGGTCACGACCGTTGTTAACTGTACTGGTTTTTATTGTAAAAATTGTATCTGTACTGGTTTTGTTGATCAAGGGATACTCATTCAAAACAAAGGAGGGGTCAGTATGAAAAGAAATGATTTGTTGTTAGCGGTGTTCGTGATGGCAATTTGGGGATTCAATTTCTCGATGATCAAAATGGGTGTAACCAATGTTCATCCGTTGTTGGCAACCGCCGCGCGTTTCTCGCTAGCGGTGATTCCGGTGATATTTTTTGTAGCAAGACCGAATGTCGCGTGGCGTTATTTAGTGAGTTATGGCTTTGTGTTTGGTGTGGGCATCTGGGGCATGGCTTCATGGTCAATCACCGCTGGGCTCTCATCGGGGCTTTCGTCGGTGTTGCTTTCAACCAATGTGCTAATTGGTATGGCGGTTGGCGTGTGGGTTTTCAAAGAAAGTGCGTCGGTTCGCAAGTTAATGGGTGCGATGTTAGCGATGTGCGCGTTGGCGGTGCTGGTTTCCGCAGCAACGGGCAATGTCACTGTTAATGGCGTGATTCTTATTATGATCGCAGCGTGTAGTTGGACGTTAATGGGCGTGATTGTTAAAGCGTCTAAAACCACTCAGGCTTTTGCGTTTAACGTGTGGGGCATGCTATTTGCGCCAGTTCCATTAGTGTTGTTTGCGGTGATGCTGCACGGTGACCAAATTATTTGGCAGGCGATAGAACAATGGGATTGGAACGCAACGATTGCTGTGTTGTTTCAGGCTTACCCAACCACGCTATTCGGTTACTGGGTGTGGAATAAACTGTTAATTCAATATCCGTTAAGCACGACAGCGCCGTTAACCTTGCTAGTACCTATATTCGCATTGATCAGTGGTTACTTTATGTATGACGAGGTGCTATCAGTCGCTCAAGTTGTGGCATCTGTACTGTTTCTAGTCGGTATAGGTTTGATAGTGAAGCCTGCTAAGACAACCGTAAGACCTCTTAGGGAAATAAAGATGATTGATTGAGCGTTTTCTAAAAACACAGCAGAATAGCATTGTCGAAAGGATTGACTAATTCGAATTAAATTCTGAAATGATACAAATATCATATTTAATAATGGTTACTTAGTAACCTCTGTTGAGTTTGATATCAAATCAAGTGGCTGATTTTATTGGGTATAGGATAGAGGTCTCAAAAATTATCTTTTAGAACACTAAAGTTTTAAATTCTTATCATGTTGGATTTTACGGTATATAATATCACATCGTACCTGTTGGCTAGGTGTTTTTTAGCTATATATGTGACTTTGCAAGGGAGTTATCTTCCTGATTTGAAAGAATAATTAAATTGATGAGATAAAAAAGTTGGCGAAAATCAGAAGCTTGGCATACACTTTCCTTGTAAATGACCTTATCTCATTGATTGAATAGGGTAAATGCTTTGGCGCTACTGAAGATGGTAGCAATGTATAACATAGCTTTGAGGAAAGTTTTATGGCACTCACTAAAGCCGATTTGGCTGAGAACCTGTTTGAAACACTCGGATACAGCAAGCGGGATGCCAAGGAAACGGTTGAAGTGTTTTTCGAAGAAGTTCGTAAGGCACTTGAAAATGGCGAACAGGTAAAACTGTCTGGTTTTGGTAACTTTGATCTTCGTGAGAAAAACGAGCGACCTGGTCGTAACCCGAAAACTGGTGAAGACATTCCAATTTCTGCTCGACGTGTTGTTACTTTTAGACCGGGACAAAAACTAAAGGCCCGAGTCGAAAATATTAAAATCGAGAAGTAGCCAAGCAATAGACCACGCCTAGCGTGGTCTTTTTGTATCTACGTCTTATGCATCATTTGCTGACTGTCTTGTCACTAGTTTCTCTTAGTGGTATCACCTGACTCTCTTTTCTTAGCTACCCTTCTCGTTAACTACTAATAGTGACATCCCTATATTTTGTTTTCTGATAGTAATGAACTAATGAACTAATGAAAGCAACGCGAGAGCACTAATAAAAAGAAAGGGCTGCGATTATGCAGCCCTTTGTCGTTCTTGTTTATGGTAAGCGTTTATGCCGCTTTAATGTGCGTGGTAATGTACGGTTGCCATGCTTGTTGGTAAAGCTCTAAAGATTGGCGTCTTAGGCTATTGATTTGTGCCGCTTCAATGTCATTGATTGGGCGATGTTCTGCAATTGCGTGACGCTCAATGCCTTGGATGATTTCGTAGAGTTCGTGCTCAGGGCCACTTTTCACATCAGCAATCGCTTTCAAGTGAAGTTGAACCTCTGCAATGATGTTGGTTTTAGGTAAACGAACCAACAAGTTAAGGTCACGGTAGCCAGAATCGGCTGGTGACTTAAACTTGTTTTTCAGCTTAACAACGTCTGCTTCACGGCTTAGCGCTTCGTAAACTTCAACCAAGCTTTCTACATCGTTCGCGATGATAGTTGCACGGGCTAAGTCGGTAATTTTTGTTACATCACCATCAAGCTCAAGGGCGATTTTTTCTTCTGCACGAGCTTGAGATTTAACGCCAGCAAATAGCGCTTCAGAATTGGTGAGTAGGGCAGTACTTTTACAGATAGTTTCTAGTTCAGCTTGGCCTTGATGCGCTTTGCTGTACAGAATATCGAAGTCGGTGTAAGGCTGAGTCGGGCGTGAGTCGAAGGCTTTGATGCCGTAAAGGCCGCTCAAACTATGACGGAATACGTTTGATGAAACTTGGTTTTGCGCAGGGGTGCGCGTTTGATCAGTCGAACTTGTTGAAACAGGTGCTGCTGCGAATGCAGGCGCTCGGCTCAATACCAATAGCATTAGGGCCGTCGTACGGAGAAATACACTCATTCAAACTCCAAAATACAAGGTTACAAAAACGGATAGTTAAAAGGGGTAACCAGTAACGCACAAGAGTAAAAACAGCTTAACTAAACTCACTACATATTAAATGGGGCTAGCTAAGACAGAAACCAACTCTAACGTTTAATATTGCTTTAAAATGTGAAGATATAGACAAATAATCCAACCGTTAGTTCCGCAATTATTAGAACTTTGAACTTAGCCAGTTTCTGATTTCATCGAAACCAATTTGGTACTTTAAACCAAGCTAAGGTTGCTCTTACCTCTCTATACTGTACCCTTGCATTATGACTGTTTAACATGAACGAAAGATGAATAATCCTGAATTTTGGCACAATAAATGGGCAGCCAACCAAATTGGTTTCCACCTCGAAGATGTAAACCCACTTCTGATTAAATTTTGGGAAAAGACTGAGCCTAGCTACGAGAAGAGTGTGTTTGTTCCACTTTGTGGCAAAAGTGAAGATCTGATTTGGCTAGCTTCAAAGCATGAAGATGTTCAAGGTGTCGAGTTAAGTCAGATTGCGGTTCGCGCATTTTTTGCAGAGCACCTTTACACCCCGACTGTGACTCAAATCAGTGGTCAGCACGAGCTGTATCAATTCGATGAACTGAACATCTACACGGGCGATTACTTCTCAGCGCCAATCCAGCCTGTCGATACCATTTACGATCGCGCGTCTTTAGTCGCATTGCCTGAAGAGATGCGAATGCAGTATGTAGAGCGTTTGAAACAACGACTGAAACCGGGTGGTAAGATCCTTCTAGTGACTCTGGATTACGACCAAAGCGAGATGGCAGGGCCTCCGTTTAGCGTACCTAAACTAGAGATTGGTCAGTTGTTCGCGGGATACAAAATCACATTGTTGAATCAAGATATTGCAGACGATGAACATCCGAAGATTGCCAAAAAAGGCTTGTCTCGATTCAGTGAAGAAGTGTACTTGATTGAGTCAGACGCTTAAGCGCAGTGAGCTCTCTAGCGAAAAAACCGCTTCAATAAAAAAGATAACACCAACAAAAAGACGGGCTCGATCGCCCGTCTTTTTTATTGTTCAGATTTGAAGTCGTGATTGTTCAGATGCGAGAACGTAATGGTTCAGATCTGAGTTAGTCGTTACCAATTAGTAGTCTAGTTGTCATTAGCTAGAAAATGGTAATTAACAGCTAGTAAATCACTTTTACTTTGGACGCGCTCTCAATTGCATCTTCAATCGCAGTCTCAGTGCTGTTGCGACGAGTCAGCGCAACACCTAGACGACGGCGACCATCGATATCAGGTTTACCAAACAAGCGAACTTGCGTTTGTGGTGCGTCTAGCGCCTCTGTAAGACCTTCAAAACGAATGTTGGTTGAAGTGCCTTGGCCCAGAATAACCGCTGATGCACATGGACCGTATTGCGTGATGGATTTGATCGGCATACCGGTAAACGCGCGTACGTGCAGTGCGAATTCCGATGAGTCTTGAGACATAAGAGTCACTAAGCCAGTATCGTGTGGGCGAGGGGATACTTCGTTGAAGATAACGTGATCGCCTTTAACAAACAGCTCGACACCAAAGATACCGTGACCACCTAGTGCATTAACCACTTGTTCAGCGGTGTATTGCGCTGTTTTAAGTGCGTTGTCTGACATGACTTGTGGCTGCCAAGACTCACGGTAATCACCATCTTCTTGGCGGTGACCGATAGGCGCACAGAAATGCACACCGTCGACTGCGCGAACGGTAAGTAGCGTAATTTCGTAATCAAAGTCGATGAAGCCTTCAACGATTACGCGACCCGCGCCAGTACGACCGCCTTCTTGTGCGTAGTCCCAAGACTTTTGAATGTCTTCCTCTGTTTTGATAACGCTTTGGCCTTTACCTGAAGAGCTCATTACTGGCTTAACAACGCAAGGCATTCCCACGAATTCAATAGCGGCAGCGAAGTCTTCAAAGGTGTCTGCAAAGCGGTAAGGAGAAGTGCTCAGTTTTAGCTCTTCTGCCGCTAGGCGACGGATACCTTCGCGGTTCATCGTTAGCTTGGTCGCATTCGCAGTCGGAACGACATTTAAGCCTTGCGCTTCTAGCTCTACCAACTTGCTGGTGGCAATAGCTTCAATTTCAGGAACCACATAATCTGGCTTTTCTAGTTCAATGATCGCTTGAAGTGCATCGCCGTCTAACATGTCTAATACATGGCTACGATGCGCAACTTGCATCGCGGGTGCGTCTGCATAACGGTCACAAGCAATAACTTCCAAACCTAAACGTTGGCACTCGATAGCAACTTCTTTGCCGAGTTCACCTGAACCTAATAGAAGTACACGAGTAGCATTTTCACGAGTAGCAGTACCAAACATAGAAATTCCTTCCGATCTTTTGAACGATTGATTGAAAACGGGGTGATCATACTTATTTCAATGATAAAAGCAAACGTTTGCGCAAGTTGTTGCGTTAATTACAGGTATAAAAAAAGCAGCCCCGTTAAATAGGGCTGCTTATTTGAATTTTTGTTAATTAGATGTACTTAGATTGCTAAGTAAGTCACTGGAATGTCGGGATTAATCGCTTCTAATGTAGATTGCGTATCCGCTAGGTGACTGATGCTACCTTCGGCGATTTCAACCAAAGCTGCACTTTCAATTTGTTCAAAATCGAAGCCAGCCAGTTTAAGTTGAATTAACGCGACTTGCAGAGGAGGTAGGCTCGGGTTGAACGCTGCGTTTTCAGCGTAAGCACCCGTAAAAATTTCACCTGACGTCAGTTGTAGCGAAACACCACTTAGGTTTTTGGTGTAAGGCGCATGGCTGCGGTTTAGTGCTGCTAGCGCATCTACAACAATAGGTGTTGTTTCTTCGGTCGTGTACTTATGATCAAGCTTTGTCATTAGGCCTGTTGTTACACCTAAATCAGCAGGGCCGAACGAGTCTGGTAGGTACTCTTGCAGAGACATTTCATCACGTTGTGGAAGCTGAACCTTAAGCTCTTTCGCTGTGGTCAGTTCGTTCATGAATTGACGACAGTGACCACAAGGGCTGAAGTTGATGGTGATATCAGAAATACCTTGTTCGCCTTTCATCCAAGCGTGGCTGATTGCAGATTGCTCAGCGTGTACTGTTTGGCCAAGTTGAACACCAGCGATTTCAAGGTTTGCACCAAAATACAGAGTGCCAGACAAACCACGCACGATTGCACCAACATAAAAGTCAGATAACGGAGCGTAAGAATAGGCTGCGGCAAAAGGAAGTAGCGCAATACGTAGCTCGTCATCCGCGAAACCACTTGCTTGCAGTAGGCTAGCAAATTGTTCTGGAGACAATGTCGCGTCAAAGTTGTCTGCTAATACGATGTCACTCAAAAGTGCTTTGATTGCTGTTGGAGCACTTTCCAGCGCCAGGGTAATACGACTGTTCATGTTGAATCCTTAATTGACCTTAGGCTTTAATTCTATGCAATGCTCAGGAATTTTCTGTGATAAAGATCACCATTGAATTGTTGTTGTTACATTGGTTTGCATAATTAGAGTGAGGTCACACTTGAAATCGATTACAAGAGCCATTTATACAGCTGATATCGCACTTAGTGCTCGTAAAAGACCGTGACTTGACTGCTATTGCTAAATAAATGCGAATAAAAAGCCCAAACAGACACTGTAATAAACAGCATTCTGGTTGGGCTGGATCGCGTAGTGATCGTTTAGGTTAAGAATAGAACCAAACCACGAGCGAAAATATACTCGGTGCGATGATCGAGGTAATGACGCCACAAAGCACAAGAGCCAACGAACTGAATGCAGCATCTTCCTGATTCTTTTCAGCACAGGTCGCAGTACCTAAAGCATGAGACACGGTACCCATGGTTAAACCTCGGGCAATAGGGCTCTTAATACCAATGAGATTGTAGATTGGATAAGCAAAAATTGCCCCAAATAGACCAACAATCAATACCAGTATTGCCGCAATCGCTGCTTCACCACCTAAATGGCTCGATACTTCCATCGCAATTGGTGTGGTGACTGACTTACCTAATAAACTCGCAATCAAACTTAAGTCTGCTTTAAAGGCGACCGCAATCATTGCTGTTGTTGTCATCGACATCACACTGCCTAGTGTGCAAGCAAAGGTGATGATGCGCCAGTTGGCTCTGATTTGAGGTAGCTGTTCATAAAGCGGATAAGCAAGGGCAACTACCGCGGGCTGCAGCATGTAGGTAATCCAGGTGTTGTCCGCATAGTAAGTCTCAAACGGTACTTTGAAGAACGTGAGTATCGGAATGATGATACCAATGCTGATCAGCAGGGGATTACACAGTGGTGAGTTCACTTTCTGACTTACCCAGCGAGCAAACAGGAATACCACGATGGTGAGTAGAATCCACATGATCAGTTACCTCTCGAAAGCAAGCGGTCTAAAAACCATGATAAGGACACCAACACCAGCAACGTGCCACCAACGGCGCTCGCCATAATTGGCAATGCGTTCGCGATGAGCATGTCGAAGTGATCCATCAACCCAACACTGATCGGAACAAACAGTAAGATCATTAGGCGGATAATCAAGCTTGCACCGGGTTGTACCCAGTGCGAAGGAACAATACCAATCACCATGGCGGCAAACAGAATCAACATGCCAAAAATACTGCCTGGGATTGAGGTATCCAAAAAGTGCTGTAACGCGTTACCTACTGTAAGTGCACCTATGATTAAGGTGAAGGAGATTAAGCAGTAAACCAGTTGGATCAATCTTTCTTTCAAAGTGTTACGTCTCTTGATAATGGAATTAACTAGCTAACTTTTCTACGTATTGATAAACCGCCTTCAAGATAGCCATTTTCTTCTCGTCACTTTCATGTTCGTGCGCGAGGTTTTCAAGGTTGAGCATGTACTCTTCTAAACGGCACTCATAAAACTCACGACAATGGTTTGCCCATTTCAATTGCTCAGCTTCGTCGAGCGTCCATGGGAAGTTACGTGCACGGTAACGGAACAGTAACGGTTTAATACGTTCGTCACTGAAGGTGATATCCAAAGCTGCCAAGTTGTTCGGGTCAGTTTCACGAATGATGTTCATCGCTGTTTTATCAGCAGGTGAAAAGAAACCGTCGTAAAGGTGGGTATCAACATCATCACTCTTTTCGTACTCGCGCTCTTGAGAGTAAAGGCCAATGAGTTTTTCGCGGATCTCTGGATGTTCGCGCAGCAGTGCCAAGTTCTTCAAGCATTGTTGGCGATCGATACCGATGGTTTCGGCATTTTCAGCCGTCAGCGTTTTGGCTGGAGCAAGAATAGGGCACTTGTTCAGTTGAACCAATTTGATGGGTACGGGTAGCTCGTCTTCACTCAGTTCACTGCGTTTGGTGTAGAGTCTGTCTCTGAGTTCATCAGCGTCCAGTTCTAGTAGTGGGCTTGGATCTTTAGCTAAATCAACCACGATAACCGCATTTTGATTAGTTGGGTGCCAAGCCATAGGCACAATCCAGCTTGTGTAGTTGCAGTCACGGCCAAACATGCCCGAAACGTGCATCAATGGTGTCATGTTTACGATGTCAACTAGGTCATTTAGCTTACGCTTATGACGCATGTTGTAAAGGTAATCGAACATCTTAGGTTGTGCAGCTTTAAGCTTCTTTGCTAACTCGATGGTCGCAATAACATCGGCCATCGCATCGTGCGCGTTCTCGTGTTCAATGCCGTTTGCCACAGATAGGTGTTCCAGTTTGAAACTTGGATAACCTTCTTCGTTCTCTGGCCAAACAATGCCTTCAGGGCGCAGTGCGTGAACAGCGCGCATTACATCTAATAGATCCCAACGTGAGTTGCCGTTCTGCCAGCTCCACGCATATGGGTCAATGAAATTTCGGTAACAGGTGTAACGCGTTACTTCATCATCGAATCGGATACTGTTGTAGCCAAGGCTTGTGGTGTTTGGTCTCGCCAACTCAGCATGGATCTTAGCGATAAACTCTGGCTCAGGGAGACCTTGTGAAGCCGCTTTCTGTGGTGTGATACGGGTGATCAACGCAGCTTCAGGCGCAGGGAGGTAATCAGCAGGAGGTTGGCAATAGATAACCAGAGGCTCTCCAATAACATTGAAATCTTGGTCGGTACGAACACCCGCAAACTGACTCGGACGGTCTTTTGCTGGGCTAACGCCCCACGTTTCGTAATCGAAAAAGAAGTAGGTCGGCTGATTATCTGAACTCATTGAAATTCCTGAACAGCAAGCGCAGAACGTTTACTGTGGCTGAAGGTTAGTTTTGTTCAGTATCTGATAGTATGCGGTACGCGTGCAACCCAGATCACAAATAAATTGTCGGAAAACGGTGCTTTACTATTCAATCGAGTCGGTGGGGATGTCTTTGAATCCAGTTGAGGCGGTATCTTAGTTAATACAATCTGTCTATCGTCCGTTTAATCCGATGGGGGTGAGAGTATCAACTGGACTTTCTGTTTAATGGTTAGCTCTCGGTTTCTCAAATCTTTGAATATAGCCTTCCATTCTTGAAAGGTGACGATTATAGGGTTAAAACTGTTTACGGGTTTGGTGACGCCGTAACGCACGGTTTCAATTTCAGGCTCGAACGTACCAAACAATTTATCCCAAATGATCAAAACGCCGGCGTAGTTCTTATCGATGTATTGCGGGTTTTTGCCGTGATGCACACGGTGGTGTGATGGGGTGTTAAAGATGTATTCAAGTGGCCCCAAGCTTCGTATCCATTGTGTATGGACGAAGAACTGCAAACCTAGATTCAGAAGCACCACAAAGACGACCCATTTAGGGTCAAAACCTATGATGACCAACGGTATCCAGAAAAGCCACATCCCAGCAAGTGGATACATTAAGCTTTGACGGAAAGCCGTACTGAAGTTCATGCTTTCTGAACTGTGGTGTGCCACGTGTGCTGCCCACATCCAGCGAACACGATGGCTTGCTCTATGAAACCAGTAATAGCAAAAGTCTTGCAACACCATCAATACAACAAAACTCAGCACGCCCATTTCAATATCCATTAAGCGCCAACCAAACATCCAAAGATACAACTGCACGACCAATAACCCGGTGAGCAAATCGGAGAGTTGATGCATTCCTGCCAGCGTGAAGTTACACATCACTTCTGAAAGTTTATAGCTCGAGTTATCAGGCAGTCGACCTTGCTTCTGACCGATAAAATACTCAGCCAACATGCACACAATGAACAAGGGCGCTAATACCAGCAGTAGCCATTCTGGGTGATTGATTAATGCGTCGATATTCATGTTTTATCCTTGTTGAGACGCCATACGCGTTCTTAGTATCAAGCTTACTTAGACTTGCTCGCCTGAGATTCAATCAGCAGAATTACGTTACCAGCGAGCAAAGTGATCTTCTGTTAGGCCAAGAACACCATCGAGGTGATGTGTCACTCCATTGTTGTCTTCAATCGAGCCAGAAAAGTGACCAATGAACTGACGAAAGTTACTCTTTAACAGCCATAAATTGAGCTTTTCGCTGCGGTTATTTAAGGGCGTAAAGGTCAGGTTTATACGTCCATCTTGTGATGTTATCTGCCAAGGCAAGTTCGTGTCTTGGCGACTGAACGTAAACTGTACCGGGTTAAGCAAGTGTCTGGTTCCATTGACCCATAACACGTTTTCGCAGCCTCCGGTTTCATTCACGCCCGCCGCGAGGTTTAGGCCAATATCTGTGCCATTGGATTGCGTGTTGATGCTTGCCCAGCGCCAGCTGGTTTCACGTCTCATGTAGCCCGCTGAAAAGTCATAACCGGCACGAGCTTGTTGGAGAACGAGTGATTCTCCTTTGATTTGGATTTCACCGCTGATGCGCAAAGCATTGTGCTTTTGAGTGTAAGTCCAACCTGAATAACCCGTTGGGCTGCACATCGCCAAGGGCAAGCTGTCGGCTTTAGGCTCTAAAGCGATATCGGCCTTAATGAGTTTGGTATTCAAGTGAACTTGCCATTGCCCGCCTTCAATATTAAAGGTGATGCTTTGGCCTGCAATGTTTGTCGTGCCGTCAAATGGCGAAGCGGTAACTTGTTTATCAAACCCTAATGGCCTCAACCAAGATGACTCTTCTAGATGGTTGTTTTCAATATCGTACAGATAACAAAATGCCGAGCCTAAGTAGCGAATATCCGCGATAGCGACACCAATAATGTGCGTGTCGGTGACAATGCTGACAAATTGGAATTGTTTGTAGTGGAGGTGCTTCTGCCAAGAGTTTGCTTTTGAATCCATCGAGTTTCGGTAGTCAAAGCTCTCGATGTTCAGGTGCTTGGGGATGCCATCGAAATGTCCAATGATCGGCTGACCATTAGAATCAATCAAACTGTGTGGAGCAGGATTCGTTTTTATCATTGCGATAGTTCACATAAATTTAACAACTAAAGCCATTGTGCGATGAGTAGCGTAGAATTGGGAGGTCATATTCGGACAAGAGCGCGTTACCAATCACGATTTTGTCAGTAGTGTTGTTGAAGCTGAGTAGTCATGTTGATGGGAATGGGCTCGATATAAGGAGAGACGATTGGAGATTATCGCGGAGTATAAGCCGACCGGACATCGGCATCAATTGGGTACATTAGATATCGCGCTGCTGTTGAATACGTTAGAGCAACGAGGTCTCGATATTGAAAGGCTACTCAATGATGTGGGTTTGCCGAACATGGATTGGCGAGACCCGAATGGAAAGCTGACTTACGCTGACAAACTTTCGTTATTTAGCGCGGCGAATCAGAGCTTTCCTCACGATGGCTTAGGGCTTTGGCTGGGGGAACACGCTAGCTTGAGCCACTTTGGTGTGTTGGGTTATGCGCTATCGACAAGTCAAAATGTCGGGGAGGCCATCAAGTCGGGCTTTAAATATCTGCGCCTGAACGGTCCTATTTTCTCGGTTAAATTATTTCTAGATTCCGAGCAAGCAGTGATTCAGATTGAGAACACCTTGGAAGTGGGCGATCTCCTACCTTTCTGCAGTGAGTATTTCTTGAGTTCAATCGTCTCTTTGTTCGAAGAACTGACTGGTCATGAGTTGGATATTCATACTTTGGCTTTGCCTTATGCTCGCCCTAATTACACCAAGCTTTATGACGAGCGTTTCCAGTGCCCGGTGATTTTTGAACAAAACTATTGTGAACTGCATTTTGATGTCTCCGTTTTATCACAAACTTTATTGACTCATGATGCCGCGACCCTGAAGCGCTATCTTGCGTCTTGCCAGTCGATAGTGGAAACGCTGGACTCTGAGCACCTGCTGACTAACCAGATCAAAACGATCTTTTATCAAACCGCAGGCAGTTTCCCGAATATAGAACAACTCGCGGATGAGTTTGGTTGTAGCTCTCGTACACTCAGGCGAGAGCTAGTGACCCATGATTCCAGTTATCAAATATTGCTTACCGAAGTTAGAGTGGAACTGGCCAAAGAGCTGTTACTCGGCACAACCATGAGTATCGATGACATCGGTGAAAGGCTCGGTTATAGCGACCCGGCAAATTTCAGAAGGGCGTTTAAAGGTTGGCTCAATAAAACGCCCGCTCAGTTTCGTGACGGTTTAAGTTAAAGCGTTACTTGCTAAAAAACTGCTCCCTGAAATCGGTGACTTGCTGTTGATAATAACTGTCCCAATCTTGTTGAGTCCAAGTGGCATAACTCGAGCTTCGCTGAGAGTCTAAGGTCATTTTGAGCTGATCCAGTTGCTTGTGATAGCTCATCACGGTTTGTTGCTGTTGTGCGACTTGTTGTTCTCGCACTGCAATGTTGCTGGCCTGCGCTTCATCTAAGTAGGCACCTTGGAGGTCGGCTTTGACTGATGCAACTTCAGCAGGGCTATAGCTGCTGGGTATCAAAGAGACTGCCAGTTCATATTTTTGAAGCTGTGTTTCGGCGTTTAACGTGCCCGTATTGTTTTGCCATTCACTAAGCAAATCTTGATAATTGGCCAAAAACTGGCTCGCTTCGTTCTCTTCAAGGGTGTTGGCGTCGAGCGTAAAATCTAGATGCGCAAACTGGTCTGCGAATAGCTGGTGGGCCAACTCTCCCCATACTTGCTGTGCAGACTGCTTGAATAAGGCAACACGATCTTCAAGAGTCTCTATGGATTCAAGTGGGATGGTACTTTGGGCTAATTGCCAGTCGACTGATAGCTGAGGATAGTCGCTCAGTAACTCAAACCATATACTCGGCAACTCCGATTTTAATCGTGCGAGTTGCTCAGTGCAGTCATCACGTTGTTGGCAAAGCTTCCAGAACCCATCGAGTTCATCGAATAGAGCTTTACCTTCAAGTTCGCTTAAGTTTTCAACATGCGTTTCTCCGCCCGATGATTCAGTTTGGGATTGATTGCTCTGCGATGCTGCATTTTCCGAACTGGCGGTTGCAGTTGGTGTGGAATTATCGTCAGCAGTTGTCGTAGAAACACGCGGCTTAGATCCTGTATGTTGAGCAGAAGATAGCGGTGTTTCAATCGATTTTGATGACCATGAGTAGCCAACAATGCTCGTCACCGCGACGAGCATTAGGATTAATATAACTCGATGCATTATGGGTTCACCGCGTTACTTGATGACAGCACTGACGGGGAAGTGGTCTGAAAGGTTGTAGTGCTTCCATAATTCACTGCTGGTTGAGCGAGGAACATCAACGCGGTTATTGTTGTGAGTTTTTTGTGCGTACTCCGAACTCACCACTACGTAATCCAAGTATTCGACATTTTCCCCGCCAGACATAGGCTCGCCTGCAAAGTTGTTGATACGAGGATCAAAGGTTGAAGCGGTATAACCTGAATACTCCGGCTCATCGGCTTGCAGGTTAGCGAACATTTGTTGGTAGTCGCCTGGGAACTTCAGCTTGTTCACGTTGAAGTCACCGCTGTAAATAACCGTTTCAGAGGTTGGTATTTCCAGTGATTGAGCAAGCTGACGCATCTGCTTGAATTGACGTTGTCGGTAGTCACGAGCTGTGTCCGTATCGAATGATGCGGTGTGAGTGCCAAACACGTGGTAAGCCTGACCGTTTTTGATGACTTCAGCGTAATTCACGCCTTTATCAGCGAAACAATCTGTGCCTGTACAATCAGGGAACACGTATTGCGCTTCGTTGACAATAGGGTAGCGGCTCACAATTATCACACCGCCGTCATAGATGTTAATCCCATCTTTATCGAGCATTTTGGTTTGATAAGGAGACTCTTTTGCAAGTTCACGCAAGAATTCATCTCTGCCGTTAGCAAACACCTCTTGTAGAGCCAACACGTCATAGCCCTTTACGTATTGAGGGATCAGGTCATAGCGGTCACCAATATGCGAAGCGATGGCAGGCAGTGCCCAGATGTTATAAGTCATGACTTTGAGTGTATTGGCATCTGGCTCTGGTTGCTCATCCACTTTTGGTGGAGTGATGGTGTAATAAATATCATCGTAGCGAGCGGTGTTATCAGCTTTGAAGGCAAGTTCAGTGTTCACATCAAAAGCATCGGTTGAATTACGATGAATATTACGATCATCATGCAGTGTTAAGTCGACGTCTGCGGCGCTCAAACCGTGTTGCAGTGTTGAGTTGTACCAATGTCCTTCCATGGTTTGATTAAGTGTGACGCTCTCCCCAATAGAATTTGAGACTACTGTGTCAAACTTGTATGTCTTACCGGACTTCACGCCTGTCCAGCGGTTGAAACTGATCAGCTTTTGGGTTTCCCACGGGCCAATTTGCTCAACATGTTGCTGCCACTCATCACCGAATTGAAGCTGGTCGGTACCCGTGTGATTGGTTTGAATCGTCATTACTTGGCTCGTGTTATTGGTCAGGTACACATCGGTATCTGCAATAGCCGAGGTTGAAATGAATGAAGCTGATGCAAGTATTGCACTCAGGCAAGTCCATTGAGTTTTCATCGTTTACGTTATCCTTATTGATTTATGTCTAGAATAACGTAGTCAAGAGTTATGACATTGGAGTTATAACTCTATGGCATTTATTCAAATATGAGATATATGCCAAGGTTTTATAAAATTGATTAACCATTGAAAATTAACATATTGTCTTATTGGAATGATAAATGGTACGCGCGCGAATAATAGAGTCAGGTAATGATTTCGAGTCGGTGGATCAGCCAATATTGGCGTGCTTAAACGAAAACTGTTTGTTCGGGGAGAGCAGAGGTTGTGAGCAACTAGAAGGGATTATGGTGACAGCTTAGATCTATCAGCACAAATTTTGCGATTGTTCTGTAATTTACTCTTGTTCAGTAAACAGAAACCTCAAAAACAGGTATGATAGTGTCGTTTTTAATCCTGAACTGGGAAAGTCATGGCAAAGTTAACACTCCAAGAGCAAATGCTTAAAGCTGGCTTGGTAAATGAGAAAAAATTAAAGAAGGCGAAGAAAGGCTCTAAAAAGTCTCGCGTTCAGTCTCGTGAAGCAAAAGCGGCAGCAGAAGAAACTAAACTGGCGCAGCAAGCGAAAGACAAAGAGTTAAACCAACAGTTGAAAGAACAGCAGTTGAGCAAAGAAATTAAAGCTCAAGTGAAGCAACTGATTGAGATGAACAAGATCGAACAGAAGAACGGTGAGATCAAATACAACTTCACCGACGGTACGCTAGTTAAATACCTTTACGTAGAAGAGCTGACTCAAAAGCAACTAAGTAAAGGCATTCTAAGTATTGCGCGCCAAGGCGAAAGCTATGTTGTTATCCCAACAGCAGTAGCAAACAAGATCGCAATGCGTGACGAAGAATCTATCGTTGATACGCAAGCTTCAAGCTCAGATGAAGTAGACGAAGATGACCCGTACAAAGACTTCGTGATCCCAGATGATCTAATGTGGTAATTGCCCGTTAGTACTGAGTAGAAGCACGAATTAAAAATGCAGCTGACAATCCTTCGATTGTGGCTGCATTTTTTTGTTTATGAGCTGTGAATCTTCTAGATAACAAATGACCACTAGCCAAATAGCCAAATAGCCAAATAGCCAAATAGCTAAATAACTAACTAGTTAGATCATGGTTGAAGCGATCAGGCGTCACCGGGCTTCTCACGTTTGCTGTTCCAACCCATAAAGTTGTAAAGGTTGTAACGAGCAAAACCCAATTGTTCATGCAATGCAAAGTCTGTAACTGCGAAGTTGTACCACAATGGTAACCATGAAATTTGAGCAGCCATGTAGTCGGCTCGTACTGGGACGACGTTTAATCCAAAATGATTAAAGTAGAGTTCACTACGACGAATATGTAGGCCTGATGAAACAAGAACAATGTTGTCGAACTGGTGATGCTTCATTAGGTCACTGGTGAGCTGCGCGTTTTTCCAAGTGTTGACGCTATTCGATTCTTGAATGATATCGGCTAGTGGAACGCCGAGTCTAAGCAACTGCTGTTGATAAACTTCCGCTTCGGTTACACCATTATTTTGTGCATCTCCACCACTAACAATCACTTTGCATATGGTTTGAGCCTTCGCACAGTTTTTATATTGGCTTGCCGTTTCATTGATGCGACCGAACGAGAAAAAGGTCGGCTCAAATTCTTGTGTACTTGCGATGAGTTGAGTACCAGCACCAAGCAAGACAATGGCATTGTGAGAGGTCCACTGAATGTCAGGTTTGCGCTCATAATTGGCTTGCAGGTCGTTTAGTAGATAGCGAGGGATTAAACCCGAACCAATCAATATAAATAAAGAGAGAAGAAGAAGTTTGATAAAACTAGAGGTTTTTCGCCACTGAAATAAACGTGTAACGCCAACGAAGACTAGAAGAAGTAATAATATAATAAAGCTCATGAGGATCCTGTTATCGAACGGGTGCCAGAATGATGTGACATATTGAAGCGGTGCATCATATATCAGTTTGGCTGATGTTTCATGGCTAACTTATTGTACTATTGAACAAATATAGAGTTTTGCGTTATAGAATGTGGATGGTCGTAAAGTAATAAACAAAACTAATAAGCAATAAAAAACCGACGCATGTGCATCGGTTTTTGTTTAACGAGACTCAAGTTATTGGATCAATCGAACCCATTAAGCGTTCGCTTGTTCCAAATCTTGCTGCTTGTCCTTTTTAGCCAATAGGCGGCTTGTGATTGTACCAGCTGTCATTGCACCAGATACGTTAAGCGCAGTCCGTGCCATATCGATAAGTGGCTCGATAGAGATAAGCAGTGCTGCGATAGTCACAGGAAGACCCATCGCGGGTAGTACGATAAGTGCAGCGAAAGTTGCACCGCCACCAACGCCGGCAATACCAAATGAGCTCACTGTGATAATAGCAATCAGAGACAGAATGAAGTTAATGTCCATTGGGTCGATACCAACCGTAGGCGCAACCATAACTGCAAGCATTGCAGGGTAAATACCCGCACAACCATTTTGACCAATTGTTGCACCGAAAGACGCAGACAGGTTAGCAATCGCTGGTGGTACGTTTAACTTAGTGATTTGAGCTTCAACGTTCAGGGGAATAGTTGCTGCAGAGCTACGAGACGTGAAAGCGAACGTCAGTACTGGCCAGATCTTTTGGAAGTACTCTTTCGGGTTGACACCAACAAAAGAAACCAACACACCGTGAACGACGAACATCAGGATAATAGCGACGTAAGAAGCAACGATGAAGCCCAATAGGCTTAGGATGTCAGAAGCACTTGACGTTGCGACTACCTTCGCCATTAATGCTGCGATGCCGTATGGCGTTAGTGCCATGATCATCTTAACTAAGCGCATAACGATAGATTGAGCCGCTTCAACGAACGTACGGATTGGAGATTCTAATTCTTCTTTCTCTGCCATCACCTTACGAGCAGCAATACCCGTTAGCACGCCAAAGATAACTACCGCGATGATAGAAGTAGAGCGAGCCCCTGTTAGGTCTGCAAATGGGTTAGTCGGAATAAAGCTAACCAGCATTTGTGGAATAGTTAGATCTGAAACGCTGCCGATGCGGCTTTCTAGTGTTGCGATACGTGCTGTTTCACGAGCGCCTTCAGTTAAACCTTCAGCCGACAAGCCGAATGCTTGTGTTACAACAATACCAACAATCGCAGAAATTGCCGTTGTTGCTAGCAACACAGAAATGGTGATGCCGGAAATCTTACCTAGTGAGCCGCCTTTCTCAAGCTTCACTACTGCCGCAATCATTGAAACTAACACTAATGGCATGATGACCATTTTTAGTAGGCCAACGTAACCACGACCCACAATGTTTACCCAGTCGAGCGTCTCTTTGATAATAGGATTGCCTTCACCAAATAGCAGTTGAAGACCAAGGCCAAAAGCACTACCGAAAACTAAACCGAGTAAAACGAGGCGAGAAAGTGTGTTTTCTTTTTTCTGCTGTCCGTAGAGAAAAAAGAGGATACCAGTGAATACCGCTAAGGCAGCGATAGCTGAAAATGACATTGTTTTTCCTTATGAATAACCATGAATCGATAGGGCGCTTAGATATATGGGCGCAAATACTGTTAGCTAAAATAGCGACCTGTAACAAAACGTAAAATAAGGAAAAGTAATTTATTAGAACGATTAGTAATATCCACCCAATGGGTTGGATGGATATTCAACATTGTGGTGAATAGATAGACGTTTTAATGATATTTCGCTAATAAATTAAGCATGTCAGTCGAGGTGTAGATTTCGATACTTTGGAAATTATTTTCGAACAATCGGAATAATATTGCTTTCGCTACATCTTCCGATTGGATAGGGCGTAGGTTTTTGAATTTTCCAAACATTAACGGAGATATTAAAGGGAAGACTCTTTGTAGGAGCTTTTCATCAGTTCTGGGTTCGGCACGTTCACCCACCAGCGGGCCTGGACGAGCGATGAAGAGCTGCTTGAAGCCAATACGTTTTAGGTTTTGCTCCATTTGTCCCTTACAGCGCAGATAGTGTGAATAGGAGTCTGGCGAAGCGCCATAGCTAGAAACGACTGCGACACGTTGAACTCCAAGGAATTTCATCGACTGTGCCACTTGGCTAACCAGTTCTACATCGATCTTTCGCAGCGCTTCTTTTGAACCTGCTTTTTTCTTGGTTGTGCCTAAGCAGATAATGCCTAAGTTGGGCGTCGCTTTGGTGTCGTCCCAACTCGTTACTTGTAGATCGTTGTGGATGAGTGTATCGAGTTTGTTGGAGTGAAATTCTTCACCTAATGCTCTTCGTGACAAAGCATAGATGTGTTCTACAGCGGGCTCGTTAATGAGCAGTCTCAGGACATGATGACCAATTAGCCCTGTCGCACCAGCTATAACAACCGATGTTTTATCTCCATTAATACTCATTCTATTCCTTACTCGCTCTACAAGTGCTTGTTTAATATAAACAGTGTTTGAATTTTAAGCGAACAAAAGTTTCATGAATGAGCGTTAGGAAGATGGGGTTTGATGATGGGCTTTTATACGGAAGGTATGTGCTTAGCTAGGTAAACCTCAATTAAGGTGTTAAAGATAACAAAGCCCGCTGGGCGACGGGCTTGTTATTTACTTTACTACTTTGTTGTCATATTGCTTCGATATCTACTAGGTAAAGGAGAGTGGGATTTTCCTTACCTTTTTGTTGGTTTTCTTACTCGATTTATTTGGTTTTCTTTTACTTGAGTTTGGAATCATTCCACCTCCTAAATCATTGTTTGGTTTTGTCTTTCAATCGATTGTTTTCCTTTAAAGCAACTGCGATGTGGGTATTCACAGTATGGGCACTCATCAATGGAGAGATTAACAAGTACTTTAGATAAAGCATAAACGATGCCAAAATGTAAGTTATTGATAAATCTGTTATCAATATTGTAGGTGTTTCGGGCTCGTCAATTTGACTGTCAATTTGAGAAAATACCGGTGTGATCTGTTTAAATTAAGAACACTCTCTACCGTTTCTGTTGATTAGGCATAGATACAGCATTGCTTAACACGTAAACTGAGTCGTAATTCACATAGACCAAGGACGTGCTATGAACCTCAAACTTGATACTCTTGCTCCCACTCAGATTTACCACCTGATGACACAAACCGTTGTGCCTCGCCCGATAGCATGGGCATTGACGGAATCTTCCGACCAAGAGTACAACCTAGCACCTTTCTCCTATTTCACGCCTGTTTCCAGCAATCCGCCGCTACTGATGTTATCAGTTGGGAAAAAGCCGTCGGGCGAAATCAAAGATACCACCCGTAACGCCTTAGAAACGGGTAAGCTAGTGATTCACATTGCTTCTTCAAGTTCTGCCGAAACAATGACAGCAACAGCAGCTACACTCGAACATGGTGACTCTGAAGTTACCGCAAATAATATTGAGCTAGTTGAATTTGAAGGGTTTTCTTTACCGAGAGTGAAAGAGTGTGCGGTCGCTTTTGGCTGCACTTTGTACGAAGTAAAAGAAGTGGGAGAGGTGCCTCAAAGCCTTATCTTTGCTCAAGTTGAAACCGTGTACATTTCCGAAGATGTGATTGATAAAGATAGTGAACGTCTTAAGATTGACGCGTTGGCATTGGACCCTTTATCTCGACTTGGTGGCGGTGAATACGCGACGCTTTCCAATGTGTTCTCTGTTGCACGCCCTAAATAGTGTAACGATTTAGCTTAAGCAGAATCGCAGCCCTAGAAATCCATTACCTTAAATTTAAGTGTTCCTAAACTTATGTTAGATACCCAATACTCGCAGTACATCCAACACCGAATTGACCAAAAAACCAAGCCACTCGGTGCGCTTGGCTTACTAGAAAAAGTCGCACATCAACTGGCATTGATTCAGAGCCAAGGCAAAGAAACTGCGGTTGAGCACATCGAATTGAATAAGCCACGTATCATCATTTTTGCTGGCGACCATGGCATAGCAGATGAAGGTGTGAGTATTGCTCCAAGTGCCGTCACGCAACAGATGGTGTTGAACTTCTTAAGCGGTGGCGCAGCGATTAATTGCTTTTGTGCGGTAAACAACGTCGAAATTACAGTCGTGGACACTGGGATTTTGTTGCCTGTTGAATCTGACAGCGACATGTTGATTTCTCAGCGCTTAGGTACGCGAACCAATAACTTTGCCAATGAAGCGGCAATGAGTTTAGAAACTGTTGAACGTGGGATTGAACTGGGAACTGAGCTTGTATCTAGAACCATTTCGAATGGCACGAATATCATCATGTTTGGTGAAATGGGCATCGGCAATACCAGCAGCGCGTCTGCCATCTTAAGTGCGCTAGCAAACCGAACTGCAGATGAGTGTGTTGGTTTAGGCACTGGTATCAACAATGAACAGCTTGCACGTAAAGTGGCGGTGGTTAAGCAAGGTGTTGCTCGTTGCATAAATCCTGACGCAAAAGAGGTGTTAAGCCAAGTCGGCGGTTATGAAATAGTTCAAATGGTGGGGGGCTTCCTTGGCGCTTACGAAAACAGAACCCCTGTGTTGGTCGATGGTTTTATCGTGTCGGTTGCGGCGTATGTCGCGACTCTAATTGAACCGAGTTGCCGTGATTACATGATCTTTGCTCATCGCTCTGAAGAGTCGGGGCACAAGATTCTATTAGAGCTGCTAGACGCTGAGCCACTGCTCGATCTTGGATTGAGATTGGGCGAGGGCACAGGTGCTGCGCTAGCTATGCCAATAATTCGTGCGGCGGCAGAGTTCTATAACAACATGGCGAGTTTTGCGAGTGCTGGAGTCACGGTTTAATGAGTGATGCACCAAAAAGATCGTTGAAAGATAGCATCACATACCAATGGGAACTTTTTTCGTTGGCGATGGGTTTCTTTTCTCGTTTGCCGATGCCGAAGAATACGCCTTATTCAGAAGAGCGAATGAACCGTTCGGGTCGTTATTTCTCACTGGTTGGTTTGTTACTTGGTGTTCTATGTGGCGGTGTGTTCTTGCTACTCGATGCCATACTGCCGAGTGCGGTGGCGATCTTTTTGATGATGAGTTTTAGCCTGATGCTCACAGGTGCATTCCATGAAGACGGCTTGACTGATATGGCGGATGGCATTGGTGGCGGCATGACTCTAGAACGTCGTTTGACCATCATGAAAGACAGTCGAATTGGTACCTATGGCGCGTCTGCTCTGGTTATGGCTCTGCTTGGCAAGTGGGTGCTGTTGCATGAGTTGGTCAACATGACGGCTCTGTTTTTGGTTATCGTGACCAGTTATACCTTCAGCCGTGCAATTGCTGCATCGCTGATTTACGACATGCCTTATGTCAGCGACTTAGATACCAGTAAAAGTAAGCCATTGGCCAACAAGCAAACCAAAGGCGAACTTGTCTTCTTATTGCTTGTAGGGGTGTTGCCTAGCTTGTGGTTTGGTCTTGAATTCGCTTTGGTTTTATCTGTCGTCGCCTATCTGTTCAGAACAGGTTTCAAAAAGTGGTTAACGGCTCGAATTGGCGGCTTTACTGGCGACTGCTTGGGGGCAGCTCAACAGTTGATGGAGTTACTGATTTACCTTGTATTCATTACTGCATTTTACAATGGCTTTCTATAACGGCTTCCTATGACAAACACGAATCAAGCTAGTCAAATTAATCAAACAAGTCAGCGAAATAGTCATCTGATATTGGGTGGAGCTCGTTCTGGTAAGTCGAGTTTTGCAGAGCAACAAGCATTATGTGCGTTTGAAGCATGTTCAAATGGACGCCTCAATTATATTGCGACAGCGACATATCTTGATGATGAAATGCGAGAACGAATCGCGCACCATCAACAACGTCGTGGTGAGCTGTGGATTGAGCATGAAGCCCCTGTTGAATTAGCCGAAAAACTGCTGTCTTTTGGTCAAAACGATGTGGTGTTGATTGACTGCCTAACTTTGTGGTTGAACAACATTATTTTTGAGTTGGGTGATGATGCGACCAATGAACAGGTTGAGGCCGTGGTTGAAGTTTTAGTGAAAAGCGTAGAGCAAAGCCCAGCGCAAATTATCATGGTTTCTAACGAAGTCGGTTTAGGTGTAGTGCCGCTAGGTAAAGTGTCGCGCCTATTTGTCGACAATGCGGGTCGCATGAACCAAGCGCTAGCTCGCGTCGTTGAACGCGTTACGCTGGTTGCAGCAGGATTACCATTGAGCTTAAAACCGTCGAGCCATTCGACTCAAAGCTCGACTCATAATTAGATTGGTATCAAAGGTTAGTTGAACAAATGGAAAATGGAACAACCAAGAACATCTATCTACTAAGACATGGCAAAGTCGAAGGCGAAGCGGCACTTAATGGTTTATCTGATGTGTTGGTTAATCCTGATCTTCAAGATCGGATATGTGGGGCGCTGATAAAACAAGATATTGCCTTTGATTGCGTGGTTACCTCACCATTAAGGCGATGCAGCGACCTCGCAAACAGATACGCACAGCGTATGTCTGTGACTTTATCTGTAGCACCAGACTTTCAGGAAATGAACTTCGGTGACGTTGATGGTGTCCCATTTGATGAGCTTGAAGACAAGTGGGGAATGCTAGAAACCTTTTGGCAAGATCCTGCTAATCATCAACTGACTGGTGCAGAAAGTTTACAGAGCTTCCACGACAGAGTAACTCAAGCTTGGTCGCAACTTTTGAATGATCCAAGTGACAATATATTGTTGGTTACCCATGGTGGTGTGATTCGCATACTGCTAGCGCATTGTCTTGATATTGATTGGAAAAATCCGAGTTTGTACTCGAAGCTATCGATAGAAAACGCGTCGATAACTCATATTCAAATCACTCAGTTCGCACAGAGTTTTATCAGTGTAAAGTCGATAGGGTTGGCTGTTCTCTGAGTGTTCAAAAAACACAGTTTAAGAGTTAACAATCTATTGGACCTGTAAATTGAAACAGAAACAGAAACAGAAATAGAAATAGAAATAGAACCAGAAATAGAAGTATAAAGCGGCGTTTACAGCCGCTATACCAGATTGGTATTACTACCTACGTGAAAGGAATTTAGTCATGACAACACCGAGTTGGGATCTAAGCATTGCTTATCGCGATCTTAATGATGCAAAAATCGAACAAGACATTGAACTCATTCAACAATGTATTGAGCTGTTGTACCTACACGTTGAAAAGCGTCATATCATTCTAGCGATGCAAAACGCCATTCAAACTTCTGAAGCGGCAGGCACGTTACTGAGCACGATCAACACCTTCGCTAATTGCCACGCATCGGTAGACGCGACGCACACAGAAGCCAAAGCTCTGCTTGGTCGTGTAGCGAAGCTGAACTCTGAAATGTCTCAAGCGTTTAGCCCATATGAAGACACGCTAATCCACGCAGAACCAGAGTTTATTGATGCAGTTTTAGAGCATGACAGCGCAGATGTAGCAGGACAACGCTTTGCGATTGAAAGCTCGCGTAAGTTATCAAGCAGCCGCCTTAGTGTTGCTGAAGAGCAGTTATTGGCCGCGATGAAGGTTGATGGCCGTGATGGATGGGGTCGTTTGTACGATAACTTAACCGGTTCTTTAAAACTGTCGCTAAAGCTGAACGGTGAAGACGAAGCGCTAGGTTTTTCACAAGCTGCGAGCTTGTTGTACGGCAGCGAATTCGACAAACAAGAACCGGCATGGCGCGCAGTCCAAGGCGCAATGGAGACGCACCAAGAGTCTTTTGCTTCAATTCTAAATGCGCTTGCGGGTTGGCGACTGACAGAGAACAAAAAGCGCTCGAAAATAAGCGACGTACATTTCCTTGATCCAAGCCTACACGCCAGCCGCATCGTACCTGAAACGCTAGACACCATGATGTCGGTAGCAAAGGCAAATCGAGCAGTAGGCCAGAAAGCAGGCCTGTTAATGGCAAGAGTTCACGGGCTCGATGAAATGAAGCCTTGGAACCATTTAGCAGCCATGCCACCACTTGGTGATGCTGAATCTAAGGTTTATCTATTTGATGAAGCGATCGAAGTGATTAAAACCGCCTTTGCTGAAGTAAATCCAGAGATGGCTGATTTCGTCGCATTAATGGTTGAGAACGGTTGGATTGATGCCGCTCCAGCAGCCAATAAACGTCTAGGTGCGTACTGCACTAAATTTGCTGCGACACGCACCCCGCTTGTGTTCATGACATGGAGTGGTAGCCGCTCAGACTTAATGACATTAGCGCACGAGCTAGGCCACGCGTTCCACAACTGGGTGATGAAAGACATGCCGTTGTGTCAAACACGCTACCCAATGACGTTAGCTGAAACCGCTTCGATCTTTGCTGAGAACATTGTTCGTGACCACCTATTGAAGCAAGCACAAACACGTAATGAGAAACTTGAAATGCTGTGGGAAGAGCTTTCTTCTTCTTTGGCACTAATGGTGAATATTCCCGTTCGCTTCGAATTTGAAAAAGCCTTCTACGAGCAGCGTGAAAAAGGTGAGCTAACGGCTCAGCAGCTGTGTGACTTGATGGAAACGACTTGGAAAGAGTGGTACGGCGCTGCAATGACAGAAGCCGATCCTTACTTCTGGGCGAGCAAGCTGCACTTCAGCATCTCTCAAGTGAGCTTTTATAACTATCCATACTTGTTCGGTTATCTGTTCAGTAAAGGTGTTTACGCTCAGCGCGATGCGAAAGGTGAGCAATTCTACGGCGATTACGTTTCGTTGCTTCGTGATACGGGCAGCATGATGGCGGAAGAAGTGGTTCAAAAGCACTTAGGAATGGATCTGACTCAAGCTGATTTTTGGCAACAAAGCATCGACATGGTCAAAGTTCAAATCGATGAATTTGAAAGATTGCTCGATCAGGAAGATTAATTGATCTCAATCTGTTCATGGTAGGTAAGAGCTGTGTTAGCTTACGTGGCTCTTATCTTGCTGATATAAACAGAGATAACCAAAAGTTGTTCTAAATAGGTGAAATTATTTGGAACAGATGTCGGTTAGTAAAGTCAGCAGGTAATACAAAAATATATGGGTAGTATTTGTGAGTGATAACGGAGTTTCTATTGATAAGTGCGATCCTAGCAACACAATTTCTATGTACAATTTATTAACATACGGCCGTGCAATTAAGGAGTAGCGCATGACGAAGACCCTCTTTCGCCAATCATTTCTTTTTGACAGCCTAGATCTTGAGCAAGAAGTGGTTGCAGGACAGACCGTACTGAGTAACGGTGTTCAAATTAAGCTTCATCAACGCGGTGTATTGGAAGTGATTCCCGCAGAGTATAATCCTGAGACCAAGAACATCATATTTTCAACAGGTGTTCATGGCGACGAAACTTCACCAATGGAGCTGATTGATAAGCTCATTGAGGATATTGAAACCGGCTTCCAAGTCGTGACAGCAAGATGTTTGTTCATCATTGCTCACCCAGAAGCGACCAATGCGCATACGCGTTTTCTTGATGTGAATATGAACCGTCTGTTTGATGAAAAACAGTACGAGAGTAATCGAGAAGTGGACATCGCGAAGAACCTTAAGTTCTTGGTTACTGAGTTTTACAAGGAAACGGTGCCTGCCACTCGTTGGCACTTAGATCTGCACTGTGCGATCCGTTTGTCTAAGCATTACTCTTTCGCCGTAAGCCCTAAGGTTCGCCACGAAGTTCGCAGTAAAGCCTTGTTCGATTTCATTAACAGTGCTCACGTTGAAGCGGTGTTGTTATCCAATGCGCCAACGAGCACCTTCAGTTGGTACAGCGCTGAAAACTTTGAAGCCCAAGCACTGACAATGGAGCTAGGGCAGGTAGCAAGAATTGGTGAGAACCAGCTTGATAAGTTAACGGCTTTCGATTTGGCAATGCGCAATTTGATTGCTGAAATAGAACCAGAGCATTTGCCAAAGAAAACCATTACTTATCGCGTAAGCCGAACCATTGTTCGTTTGCATGATGATTTTGATTTCATGTTCTCTGATGCCGTTGAAAACTTTACGGCGTTCAAGCACGGTGAAGTGTTTGGTCATGATGGTGATAAGCCATTGATGGCGAAGAATGAAAACGAAGCGGTGGTATTTCCAAATCGTAACGTTGCTATCGGTCAACGAGCTGCCTTAATGGTGTGCGAAGTTGAAACGCGATTCGACCATGGTCAGCTTGTGTACGATTAATATCCAGTTAGGTTTAATCGACCAAAACAACCGCCCAACTGCTTGAAATATCAAGGTTCACATTACGGTGTGAGCCTTGAGTTTATTTGGGGATACAGGTAAGGTTACGCGAACAATTTCAAAGTAGCTTGATATGGATTTCCAACAACTTCTTCACCAAAAACAGCGAAAATGGACCCGAGCCATTTATCTGATGGCTGCACTGCTTGTCACGCTGAGTGCGATTTATCTAATGGTTGGCGATCTCTTCATTTCCCCTCTGGGCACATTGTCCACGTTAGAACAAAAACTACTGATTGATTTACGCTTACCTCGACTATTGGCGGCTATTGCTATCGGGGCAGGGTTAGCCGTATCTGGCGCAAGCTTACAAGTCTTATTGGGTAACGTATTAGCAGAGCCCGGTGTGCTCGGCATTTCTGGTGGTGCAAGCTTAGCGATGGTGATCGTGCTGTTCTTCTTACCGTTTGCTCCTACACCAGAACTGTTCATGATTGCCGCCGTTTTAGGGTCACTCTGTTTTACCGTGATTCTAGTGAGCATGGTTAAAACGATGCGACTGACTACGGCCAAGTTATTGCTGGTGGGTGTTGCGTTAGGCATTCTTTCTGGCGCGATGGTGACGTGGGCATTCTATTTTAGTGATGATCTTAGCTTACGCTTATTGATGTATTGGCTGATGGGTAGTTTGGGTGGTGTAACTTGGTACCAGCACTCGCTCACGTTAGTAATGATCCCCGTTATTATCTGGCTGTGCCTGCAAGGTAGCAAGCTAGACAAACTCATGATTGGCGAGACCCATGCTGCGCAGTTAGGCGTGAACGTTCCGAGATTACGTTGGCGTTTAATCTTCGCTGTGTCTATTTTAGTCGGCTGCGCAGTAGCGTTAGGTGGCGTGATCAGCTTTGTGGGTTTGGTGGTGCCACACTTACTGCGTTTAGCGATTGGTACCGACAACCGATACCTTCTTCCTTTGTCTGCCGTTGCCGGTGCCGCGTTACTGGTGTTTGCTGATATTTGCGCACGTACATTACTCGATTCTGCAGAATTACCCTTGGGTGTGATGACAACCAGTATCGGTGCACCAATCTTCATTTGGATGTTAATTAAAAATCATGATTCAAATTAAGAGCCTGAGCGTCGGCGCTCGTTTATTACCACTATCATTTGAGCTCAAGCAAGGGCAGGTGACTCATGTCATCGGTCCTAATGGCAGTGGGAAAAGTACCTTATTAGAAGCGATATCTGGCGTTGGTGATGGCTACAAAGGTGATATAAAGCTCGACGGACAAGACTTGTCAGTATTATCACTACAAGATTTATCATTGCATCGCGCTTATCTTTGTCAAAGTGCAAGACCCGCCTTCAACTTGGAAGTCTTCCAATACCTTGCGTTATCACTGCCAAGTTCATCACATGGCCTTGATACTGAAATCAACACGGCTTTGGAAGAGATAAGCCAGATGTTGGACATCACAGATAAACTTCATCGTTCAATTCAGACACTGTCTGGTGGTGAATGGCAACGCGTTCGTTTAGCGGGAATGTGCCTGCAAATTTGGCCGACGCTTAACCCTTATGCAAAGCTCCTGATCCTAGACGAACCTGCAGCGCCGTTAGATATTGCTCAAGAAGCGTTGCTGTATAAGCTTATCGAACGAGTGGCTGAGAAGGGCATTGCGGTTATTATGGCTAACCACGACCTGAACCGAACCTTGAGGCATGCCGACCAAGTACTGCTGCTCGAAAAGGGCGTACTACAAGCATCAGGCAGTGCAGAGCAAGTGCTTGTGCCTGAACAGCTAGAATCCGTATTTAACACGCAAGTAAAAAGCATCTCGGTCGACAATCAAACTTACCTATTGTTTGGTTAATTTAGGCTCATCAATACAAGGCAATCTATATGTTTAGATATATTCAACGACGACGAATCAAGAAAGTAATCAAATCACTTTCTGCAAAGTTGGTGAAAGCGTACGGAAGCAGTGATTTTTTCTCTATTGGGCAAGTAGAAACGAGTTCATGTGAATTGAGTAAGCGCCAACAACTGGTTGCCTTAGCATTGTTTGCTGATCCACAAGACCTTGCTGCTGAAATTGCTCCAGCCATTCAACTGCTGCGTAATGATGTGTCTAATGACTTCTTCGGTGGTGAGGAATATAACGCGCGTGATGTACTTAATTTGTTGGGCGGTGGCGGTTGGAAGGGCGGTCGTATGGACGATGATATGTCGAATCGATTTGGCATGAATAGCCGCTATTAGTTTAGCTCGTTCAAATTAACGTTTAATGATTTATCCATTTATAAACGTATACGCTCAATAGCTTAGCGACTTTACAGCAGTCTCAACAACGTAATAATAATGAAGATAAAAAGCACTCAATATCATTATTTATGCGAGCGTTTCACTCCAATTAATTCAATGAAAAAATACCTTCCTAGCGATCTATTTTCTTAGGGAATGCGTAATTTTTGTCGGTAAAAATTGATAATTCGAACCAATATCATCTATCTCTAACGCATTTCTTTGAGTTGTGTGATTCTGATTCCTTTCAAAATAAATCCCACTTTTATTGATAGTTATGACGTATATATTTTCCGTGTTCTTTAAGTCAGAAACTATAAACCCTCGAACTGCAATATTGATTAGTAAATGTCCAATCAATATTTCATACGGGGGTAAAATAATAGAGAGTGGGAAAGTGAAAACAGCAAATAATAATATTCTAAAAATAGCAGTGGGGATGGCTATGCTATCCAGCGTACCATCAGTAGCAAACGCTCATGGCTGGTCTGAATTTCCAAGTGCACGTCAGAATACGTGCTATGAACAAGGCGGGGTTTGGTCGGGTACGCCACCAAATGCAGCATGTGCTCAAGCAAAAGAGATTTCAGGGTCATATCCTTTCGTTCAACGCAACGAGTATGCGAAAAACATTCAAGACTTCAACAACATCAATGCAGTGAAAGCGGCGATTCCAGACGGCACGTTATGTTACGCCAATGATTCGCAAAAACGTGGCATGGGTGCACCTCATACAGGTTGGACTCGCACCGAGTTAAGCACTGGTACATTTGAATATGTATTCAATGCGACTGCACCACACAACCCGTCATTCTGGGAGTTCTACCTAACCAAACCAAACGCCGACCTGAGCAAAGGCCTAGCGTGGGGAGATTTAGACCTTCTCCAAGAAGTTGGGAATGTTCCTGTAAGTGGTGGCAAATACCGTATCAACGTAACGATTCCTTCAGACCGATCTGGCGACGCAATCTTATACGTTCGTTGGCAACGTGACGATGCCGCCGGTGAAGGTTTCTACAACTGTTCAGACATCACTATCGCGGGGGGAACAACTCCTCCACCAGAGCCGGGTCCTCAACCTGATCTAGTCCGTGGCGACCTGTTTGTTTCTGACCAGTTTGGTACGCCAGGAATTGGTGATACGGTTAAATATGACATCATCAACAAGTACGGTGAAGTAGCGCGTAGCTTCGACATCATTATCGATGCTTCAAACGTTAACGATTGGGCTCGCTTGTTGGCTTCAGAGATTAACGGCTGGCATGAAGAGTTTAAAGATGGCGCGATCTTCATTGGTGACTGGCACGCTGAAATGCAGCACTACATGTATTTCCAAAACGATCCTTCACGTAACTTCTTCAACTCAAAAGATAGCCGTGCTTCTGGTCAGTTAACGCTGATTGATGGTGGCGACGGTGGTGTTGAACCATTGAAAGGCGACATCTACGAGCTAGTGAAGAGTGACAACGTAGTGAATGCTGGCGACAAAGTTGTGATTGCAACAAGCGAAGCGGCGACATTGACTCAAACTCAAGGCTCTTCAGTAAGCATTCAAAATAACGGCACGGCTTCTATCGTAGTTGATACCACTGGCATCACTGCAAACGAAACTCTATCGTTTATGGCTAGCTCGATTGAAAGCGAAAGTGTTGAAACCTTCACTTTTGAAGTAATTGCTGATGACGGTGGCGTAACACCAGACCCAGATCCAACGCCGGATCCAGATCCGACTCCTGACCCAGACAATGGCACTTGGGACTCTTCAGCGACTTACCTAGGCGGTGAAGTAGTAACGTACTCGAACCAGTCTTGGAAAGCACAGTGGTGGATTCAAGGTGGTACAAACCCTAAAGCGACCTACGAAAATGATCAATGGGGCGTGTGGCGTCCAGCTAACTAGTCGGCTAGTTAATCTAAACTAAGTAGCTAAGCAGCTCAGTAATTAAGGCACCACACTCGATTGATGAGTGTGGTGTCTTTTCTTATGGGAGAGATAAACAAGTCGACCGTGAAGGTAATTGGGTTTAGGGTAGGGCTTTGTTATACCTGAATGTCTGAGTACTTCGAATATTCACGGTTTAGTAATATTTTACACATTAGATAGAAAAGACTTTTTGATGAAAAAATCTCAGATACTCGCCAATACAATCAAGAATCAGATAGAACAAAACATCTGGCTTAGTGGTGAGAAAATTCCATCGATTAGAGACGCGTGTAAACGTTATAAACTCAGTATCGAGACGGTACTTCAGGCGTATCAACAGCTTGAAGACCAAGGCTATGTGCGATCTAAGCCTAAATCTGGCTATTTCGTGTTACCGCGCAGAAATGTGTTCACCTCAGAACTCGCACAACAAAAAGCCATCAAGCCGTATCCCGTTAAGATCAGCGACCTGCTTTACGATGTACTTCAACGAGCCAAAGACCCTAGTATCATTCCACTCAGCTCGGCATTTCCAGACCCTGCTTTGTTTCCGCATCAAGCATTGTCGCGCAGTTTAGCCAATGCCAGTCGTCAAATGCCCGATAACAGCATGCTTACTAATCTGCCACCGGGCAGTGAAACATTACGCAGGCAAATCGCTCAGCGCTATCAAGCTGGTGGGCTAGATGTATTGCCCGACGATATTGTGATCACATCTGGGGCAATGGAAGCACTTAACTTATGCCTGCAATCCTGTACCGAACCGGGTGACTTAGTCGCGATAGAGTACCCTGCGTTTTACGGTGTGTTACAGACCATTGAAAGGCTTAATCTTACCGCTGTTGAGATCCCGACCGATCCTGAAACCGGTATCGATTTAGATGTATTGGAGTCGGTGTTCGCTTCAATGGACATCAAAGCATGTTGGTTCATGACAGAATCGCAAAACCCTGTTGGCTATTCGATGAGTGATAACAACAAGCAGCGACTCGCCGAGTTAGTGAATGACCATAAGATCCCGATGATCGAAGACGATGTGTATCGAGAACTTCATGTCGGCAACCAAAGCTCATTGCCTGCTAAAGCCTATGACACCGGCGAGCAAATCATGCTGTGCGGTTCGTTTTCCAAATCATTGTCGCCCGGCTTTCGAATCGGTTGGGTAGTTGCAAGGAAACAAGCGTTAAAGATTCAGAGATTGCAGCACCTATCGACACTCTCCAGCAGTATTCCGATTCAGCTTGGCTTGTCTCACTACCTGACGTTTTATAGTTATGACAACCACCTTAAAAAGCTTCGTAAACTGCTGAATGAAAGGAAGAAGGCGCATATAGCACTTCTCGAATCCAGTTTGCCTACGAGTGCTCTGATTCATAAAAGCCAAGGTGGTTATTTCCTTTGGATAGAGCTGCCTCATTCTGTTTGTGTAGAGAGGCTTTATGAGCGAGCACTTGAAAACAACATCTCTGTTGCGCCGGGAATTATATTCAGCAGCGACAAAAAGTTCTCTCATCATATTCGTCTCAATTGTTCGTACGCTTGTGACGACAAAATAGCAGAAGCCATTCGTACACTAGGTAGTTTGATTCAGACCATGGAATCACAAGCCTAAGTCGTTAGTCGATCCTCGACTATGTTTACTTGAAATCTAGCTTGTCACTCGTCGGATAATTCAACCTGTTCTGTTTTTTAACATTCAATCTGTTCTAGTTTGGTTTGTTCAAACTGTGCTGAAATACGCTCCAATTCTTAATATGAAATCCATCATTATGATGTTTGGAGCTTAAATGTTTGATGTAGTTGAATTGTCGCGTTTACAGTTTGCGCTAACCGCTATGTTTCACTTTCTCTTTGTCCCGTTAACTATTGGTATGTCTTGCTTATTGGCGATCATGGAGTCGATCTATGTGCTTACCGGTAAGCAAATCTATCAGGACATGACTCGCTTTTGGGGCAAACTTTTTGGTATTAACTTCGCCTTAGGTGTCACGACCGGATTAACCATGGAGTTCCAGTTCGGCACCAACTGGTCTTATTATTCTCACTATGTCGGCGATATTTTCGGTGCTCCTCTTGCTATCGAAGCCCTTGTTGCATTCTTCCTAGAATCCACCTTTGTTGGACTGTTCTTTTTCGGTTGGGAAAGGCTGTCCAAACGCCAACACCTTATGGTGACTTGGCTGGTGGCGTTGGGCTCAAGCTTTTCTGCATTATGGATTCTGGTTGCTAACGGTTGGATGCAAAACCCGATTGGATCGGAGTTTAATTACCAAACCATGCGTATGGAAATGACTAGCTTTGCCGAAGTGGTGCTCAACCCAGTTGCTCAAGTTAAGTTCTTACACACAGTCGCTTCGGCTTATACCTGCGGTGCGATGTTTATCCTTGGCGTGAGTTCATACTACTTGCTTAAAGGTCGTGACGTTGCTTTTGCAAAACGTTCGTTTGCTGTCGCAGCTTCGTTCGGCATTGCTTCTATCATATCGGTGATCGTATTAGGTGATGAGTCGGGCTATGAACTGGGTGACGTCCAAAAAGTAAAACTCGCAGCGATTGAAGCTGAATGGCACACCGAACCGGCACCTGCGGCGTTTACCTTGTTTGGATTACCAAATCAAGAAGAAGGCAAAACCGACTTTGCTGTGAAAATTCCCTATGTGATGGGGATTATTGCAACGCGATCTTTGGACGAGCAAGTGACAGGGCTTCATGACTTGCGTGATCAACATTTAGTGCGTATTCGAAACGGTATTATTGCTTATGAATTGCTAGAGCGTTTGCGATCTGGCGATACCTCACATGAGACAGAGCAAGCTTTCGATCAAACCAAGCACGACCTTGGCTACGGCTTATTGCTCAAGCGATACACAGATACCGTGACTGATGCTACTGAACAACAAATCCAACAAGCAGCCGATGATTCAATTCCAACTGTGTGGCCTCTGTTCTGGTCATTCAGAATCATGGTGGGTTGTGGCTTCGTTATGTTGTTTGTTTTTGGCGCGGCTTTCTTACAAACCTACCGTAAAAACATTACTCAAAAGCCTTGGTTATTGAAGGCGGCACTTTGGTCAATTCCATTACCTTGGGTGGCAATCGAAGCTGGTTGGTTTGTTGCAGAGTATGGTCGTCAACCATGGGCGGTCGGTGAAATTCTCCCTGTTGCGGTCGCGGCTTCTTCGCAAACCGTTGAAAACTTACTTACGTCTCTCGCGCTAATTATTGGCCTCTATGCGGTCTTCATCATTGTTGAAAGTTACTTGATGATTACCGTCGCTAAAAAAGGCCCAAGCAGTTTGAAAACGGGGCGTTATCACTATGAACAAACAACAACATCACTTGAAGCCAAATTGGCACAACAAGTTCAACAATAAGGTGACTGACTCATGTTCGAATATGACACATTGCGTTTAATTTGGTGGGTGCTAATCGGTGTGTTGCTGATTGGTTTTATGATCACCGATGGCTTTGATATGGGAGTAGGAGCGTTGTTACCGTTTATCGGTAAAACCAACTCTGAAAGACGAGTGATGATTAACTCCATTGCACCCCATTGGGACGGCAACCAGGTGTGGTTAATTACCGCAGGTGGCGCTTTGTTTGCGGCTTGGCCGTTAGTGTATGCGACATCGTTTTCAAGCTTATATGTTGCGATGTACTTGGCTCTTATCTCATTGTGGCTGCGTCCTCTTGCACTTGAGTACCGAGCAAAGATCGACAGCGTTCAGTGGCGACAAGTATGTGACTTAGCAATCTCGTTCTCAGGCTTCTTCCCTCCTATCTTGTTTGGGGTGGCGTTTGGCAATTTGATGCAAGGCTTACCTTTTACGCTCAATAGCTTCTTGATGGTTGAGTACCACGGATCGTTTGTTGATTTGCTTAATCCGTTTGCTCTGTTGTGTGGCTTTGTTGGGTTATTGATGGCGTTGTTGCAAGGCAGTGCTTGGCTGATGATGAAAACCACCGATGCGCTATACAAAAAGGCAAGAACAGTGACGCAGGCGAGTGCTGTATTTGTCGCTTTCCTTATGGTGATTGGCTGTATGGCGATAAACCATATTGATGGGTATCTGATAGTCAGTGCGATGGATCATAGCTCGGCTTCAAATCCTTTGAACAAAGAAGTCGTTACACAAGCTGGCGCTTGGTTAACCAACTTCGATACGTACCCTTGGATGTGGTTTGCACCGATCGGCAGCGTGACCATTCCATTGCTGGCTTTGATTGGCGCAAGGTTGAAATGGGATGCGATTGCTTTTATTAGTTCAAGCCTGACTAACGCTTGCATCATCTTAACGGCGGGTTTCTCGATGTTCCCGTTCATTATCCCGTCTAGCGTTAATCCAAGCCATAGCTTAACCCTTTGGGATTCAACCTCTAGCGAACTGACCTTGAACATCATGACAGGCGTAGCATTTGTGATGGTGCCAATCATCCTTTGTTACACCGCTTTTAGTTATCGCACCATGTTTGGACGACTCGATAACGAGTATGTCGAACGCAACGGCAATTCACTGTATTAAGGAGTTTCTCATGTGGTATTTTGTTTGGATATTAGGCTTATTCCTAGCCTCTGCATTTGCAGTTTTGAATGTCATCAGCCTAGAGAAAAGTGACTCAGAAACTGAGTTCTGATTGACGTTTGATTCATAAAAAGACCAGAAGCATGATGCTCTGGTCTTTTTTATGAGCCTTCCTAAAGCGTAAGATTTGGTTCTTCCTTCGTGGTACAAGATGGTAAGACTTAAATCGAGTGAGCTGCATTCTTTTAAGTACACCTAAATCTCAACTCTATATAAGATTTAATCAAAACAATTTTATCTAACCTATTGTTAAATATTTAGTATTTGATAATGTGCTAGGTGCACATTAAGGATGTGTTTCATATTTAGCGATGAAAATAGTAGGAGTTGCGATGAGTATTATAGTGAGACGGTCTGAACCGTCAGATGCAAAGGGAATCAAAGAAGTTTACGAATGCACAAACGCTTATACCGGTACGCTGCAACTCCCAAATCCATCTCTGGAAAGCTGGCAGAAACGAATCTCTAATATGCCCGACAACGTGTACTCGTATGTCGCGATTATCGACGATGAGATTGTTGGTAATTTGGGAATGGAAGTGTGTGTAAACCCGAGAAGGCGTCATGTTGCTTCATTCGGAATGGGTGTTAAAGACGATGTATTAGGCAAAGGTGTCGGTAGCCAACTGCTCGCGACCGCGATCGACTTGTGTGATAACTGGATTAACATCAAACGACTGGAGCTAACGGTGTACACCGATAACGAAAGAGCGATCAGTCTCTACAAGAAATTCGGTTTTGTTATTGAAGGAGAGTCGGCTGGGTTCGCTTTCAGAAATGGCGAATATGTGGCGGCTTATCATATGGCTCGACTGGTATAGTGTTCTGCTTCTAATACACGGCTCCAATTAACACAGCTAGAGCTTTCTAATAGATAATAAAACGCCACGTTAAAATAACGTGGCGTTTTCGATTTCAGTCAACTGAGGCTTTAAAGTGCTTCAGTTGTAGCCATACTTAAACCGTTAGTGGCTCAAGGTTCGCAGGACGGTAGTGTACAGATTTTAGTACTTTACCTTGGCGAACTGTCTTGCCCTCAGATACGAAATCTTCCGCACACTTAGCGATGATGTATTCGCCTTTTTGAACCGCCATCAGCTTGATGTTCTGCTCAGCATAGAAAGCTTCTGTTTCAGCGTATTCAGTTTCGTTTCGACATACTTTGCTCATGTTGCTTGAGTGTACTTCGTCCCAGCAAGGTAAGAAGTCAATTGAGCGGTTTTTAGAAACATTCAATAGCAGGTCGATCAGGTAACTGATTGCTAGGTTGTCTTCAACCTTAGCTTGGCCAAGGTGAACCAGACGTCCCATCAAAACATAAACGCTGTCTACGATAGCGTCCGCTTGTTCGATTTTAGAATCAGCTTCTGCAAGTTCTGTTAGTTCTTCGATCGCTAGAGAGGTATGTAGCGTATCGCCTTTTTCGTCCATTGTTTCAGGAGCAGCAACAGGCAGATCAAAAGTACTGCGGAACTCTTCAATGTCGCGGTAAAGGTGATCGTAGATTTCTTGGCTTAGTTGAGAAAGGTTCATTTTCCTATCCATTCTGTTTCGTTAATGGATTATTTTACCAAAGCTAGGAATAGGGTGCTAACGCAAAGTCGAAGAAGTCGACTTTTATTCATTGGACCAATGAGGTATTTTGCATACAAACCAATTGATTATTATGTTTTTTTACACTTTACTCTTCTTAATATACCAAATATTAATGTTGCCATTAACTTCGGCTGCAGTGGGACTCCATTTATGAACCAAGCCAGTGAAAGCGAAATTGTTATACGTCGCTTGTATCAAATCACCAATGATTACCGGAAGGGCTTCGATATTCAGATCGCTCAGCTGCTTATCATGGGGCTTGAACGCTTCAACCTTGATATCGGTATTTTATCTAAAGTCGAGGGTAATACTTACTTAGTTGAACACTCTGTCACACCTGAAGGGGTTGAGCTCAATAGTGGCGATATCTTCGATTATCGTTCTACCTATTGCGAAATTACCTGTAAATCGATTGGTCCTATCTGCATTGAGCATTGTGGCAAACACGATAAGTATGCGACGCATCCCGCTTACCAGTCTTTTGGTTTAGAGTCTTATATTGGCATCCCGATTTTCGTTAATGATGAGCTTTACGGCACCTTAAACTTTTCAAGCCCGGCTCCTTATCATCGTGAATTCAAAGAGTTCGATATCGACGCTATGAGGTTAATGGCCTCATGGATCGAAGTGGAACTGGTTAGAAGACAGCAAGAACGAAAACTCAAAGAGCTGAATGAGAAGTTAGAGTACCAAGCTCTGTACGATCCTCTGACACACTTGCCGAATAGACGTTGCTTGTTCAAAACGTTGAACGCAGAAGTGGAGCAGTTAAAAGGATCTTTAGGAAAGGGAACCTTAGCGGTTGTCGACATCGATTTCTTTAAACAGGTTAATGACACTTATGGTCATCAAATGGGTGATGTTGTATTAAAGAAAGTGGCGAACGTGCTGAGCAATAACATTCAAGAGGGTGAGTTTGTGGCGCGCTTTGGTGGTGAGGAGTTCATTCTTTGGTACCCAAATAAAACACCAAGTTGTGTTGAAGATAAGTTCATGACTCTTTTACAAGAGATGAAGAAAATCACGCTTGATAGAAAGCCAGTCACTATATCAATCGGTGCGTGTCATTTTGAGTTGAGTACAGGGGATACCAAAGGGGAAAGGATGTCGGCGTTAGATAAGCTCATCAAAGTTGCCGATGAATGCCTGTACATTGCTAAACAAAATGGACGAGATCAGTTTATATCTCGCCCATATCATCAAGAACACTCAGACTCGTAAGTTGAAGCTGTCAGCTCTTAAAGCTCAAAGGTTAGTTCTTAACTGAATAGATAAGGGAACAACTTACGACGCTCTTCGGGTGTTAAAGATTCAACTCTCGCGATGTTGGTATCAGGAATCGTTTCAGGGTTGGGGTAGTGCTTCAACACTTTTTCCATACTCGCTTCACGAATCAAATGGTAAACCGGATACGGAGAGCGGTTAGTAAGATTTTCATCGTCTTCTGGATCCGCACCACCAAAGCAATAGTCTGGATGGAAGGTTGCCACTTGATAAACGCCTTCCCAATCTTCTTGCTTGATCAAGGCTTCAATCCAATCAATGAACATGTTGTAGTCGAAGAAATCTTGCAGCATGTTAGGCACAACCACCAAAGTCGTCTCTAATTCTGCGACTGGCGTGTTATCTAATTCTACAAAGTGCGTCATGATGTCTTCTAGTAACGCTTCTTCCGTTTTCGCTTCACTCACAAAGATCTTAATCTGTTTATTACGTTGTGGCTTAGCTGCAAATGGACACAGGTTTAGGCCAATAACGACATCGTCTAACCACTGTTTTACTTGGTCATGGATGGTTTGAAGATCTGAGCTTTGAGTGTTCGACATAACAGGTTCCGAAAAGAAATTTTGCGTAGGATATCAGAACGGACGTTAATCAAAAGCAATAATTGAGTTACAACCTCAGTCGTACTTATGCTTGTGCGAGTTTAGAGGCTGACACTTGAAGTTGTTTTAACTGGTAGACCCAAGCAAATATCGCAACATAGAAGATAGAACCACCGGCGATAACACCATTCCAACCGAACAACTGCCAGCAATATAAGAGTAAGAAACCACCCAAGCTCCCGCCTATGTAATAGTGAACTAAGTAAAGTGCGGTTGCTGTGGCCTTCGCACTTGGCGCTTTTTGACTCACCCAAGAATAGGCAAGGGTATGGGCGAAAAAAGCTCCGCCACTGATCAATAACAACCCAGCTAACATGAATGGGACTTTGTCGACGGCAGAAACCAACATTCCGATTAAGCTAATACACACGCCCATCAATATACCGTTTAACGGGTCAAAGCGAAGTGTCCATTTGTTGGAGAGCTTAGAGCTTACCGTACCGGCCAAGTAACATAGGAATATCAGTGAAGCTAAGCCCACAGGCACTGAGTGAGGTTCGGATACCAACCTAAAGCCCATTACTGAATACAGGTTAACGAACAGAGCGAAGTTAGCGCCACCAATCAACATCGCGAGCCACAAGGTACGGTTTCTTAAGTGCATCACAACCGAGCGGTTATGATGAAAGAACAACCCTTTTTGAGGTTTGAAGTTTTGTTGGTCAGGCAGACTATACGCAATATAGAGAGCGCCGATTAAGGAGCCGACCACGAAAAACAAAACCGTTGCGTGCCAGTCAAAATAATCCGTAATCAAGCCACCCAATACACGTCCGAAAATTCCACCCAATGAGTTGGCTGCAATATAACCACCGATCGCGACTGCAAATGCTTTGGGTGATAACTCTTCAACCATATAGGCAACCGCCACGCCTGCAAAAGCAGCGACTGCGATTCCCATTAATGCTCTGGCAATAACAAGTTGCAGTAGAGTGGTTGTGAACACCATGCTCAATCCAATCAAAGGAATAGCGAACAGACTGAATAGGATAATAGGTTTTCGACCAAAGGTTTCAGAAGCGATTGCCCAAGGCACCAAGCTGATGGAAAGCCCAAGTGTTGTCGCGGCAAACAGCCAGTTGATCTGAGTTTCAGATACTTGGAAGTGCTCCGCCATGTGCGGCAAGATAGGCTGAAAGAGGTAAAGGTTACAGAAAATGATAAATGAACCAATCGCCAATGATTGGGTGATGCGTTTGTATTGAGGACTGCCTTTATCAAACATTTACGTTGTGCCTGCGCGAGTAAGTAAGCTATTTGTGAACAAGTTATCAGTACAAGTGTGATTAAAGAAATATATTAAAAATATCACCTCTATATATTAAATATATCGTCATGCTTGAATCAAAACCTCTTCGACATTTTCTGGCCGTTGCTCAGTTTGGTAATTTTACCCAGGCTGCAAAAGCGCTGCATATCGCACAGCCTGCATTGAGTATCTCCATTAAAAAACTAGAACAGACGCTTGAGTTGATTCTATTTCGTCGAGGAGATAAATCCGTCACCTTAACGGAAGAGGGAAAGGTACTGTTTGAGCATGCAAAGCGAATCGCCCAGCAGTTTGATGATGCTCAACTCGCAATGAATGAGCTAAAGGGACTAGAAAAAGGCGAGGTTCGATTAGGCGCTCCAAGTATGATGGGGAGCTACTTTTTCCCACAGGTGGTGATGGCCTTTAAAAGCCAATACCCAAACCTAAAACTGACGCTTATAGATGCTGGTACCGCTTCGATTCGTGAAATGCTGTTAAACGGCGAACTGGATATCGGGGTTATCAATCATGAAAATGTCCCAGATGATCTCGAAACCGATCACTTGTTGAGTTCTGAGATGCTAGCTGTTGTTGGTAAAGAACACCCATTAGCGTCACAACCATTCATTACCTTTGAAGAGTTTTTCGCTCAAGAACTGATTATGTTCAAGTCGGGTTATTTCCACCGTGACTTTATCGATGCAACGTGTAAAAAATACAACCTAGACATGACCATCGCATTCGAAACCAACTTATTGCCAATGATTCTTTCTATAGTAAAACGAGAGTTTGCCATTACTGCGCTGCTGAGTTTGGTCACAGAATACGAAGAAGACGTTGTGGGGGTGCCATTTAAAGATCCTGTAAAACTCAATCTATCTTTGGCTTGGAGAAAGGAAGGGTACTTGTCGAAGGCAGACCGAACCTTTATTGATTTCGTTAAGCGCTACGTGTGATTTAGAATGGTATAGAACAACAAAGCCCGAGTATCCTAGATTGGACATTCGGGCTTTATTATATAGAAGTATTACTGGCTTAGAGCACTTAGGTACTCTTTGAGTTATACATCTTATCGAAGTTCTTCTGATTCCAGCCGACCATCACCTGGTCGCCGATTTTAAGTACGGGGATAGAGCGAGCTCCCATCGCTTGCAACTCTTTACGACCACGCTGCATCTTTGCATTCGTTAGGCGGTAAACAATTTTCTTTGAATCCAAATAGCGCTGTGCATCTTTACAGTGCGGGCATTTGTCTGCGACGTACAATACAACACGTTTCATTTTTATAATCTCTTTTTGAGTCTAGCTCTTGGTGAATCTCGCTAAAGTGTAACGAATCCTAGGTGATTAGAAAAGTGTGATCAGTTACACTATGCGGCTCAATTTTCAAGACCACAACGTATTGTCGTGGTGTAACTTGTACGGTCTTTCAGCATGCATCCTTCTTTACGCTATATCCAAGGCTACCCGAAGCACATTCTCGACCCGGTAACTCAACTAGTTGAATCGGGAAAGTTGGTGCCGTGGTTCGAAGCTCGCTACCCAAAGAATCATGAAATAAAAAGCGAGAAAGCCCTGTTTGACTATGCGATTGAGATTAAAAATCGTTATATGAAAAAAACACCACCGATCAGTAAAGTGATTTATGACGGCAAGATACACCTAATTAATAATGCATTAGGTCTGCACTCTTACGTCGCGAAGAATCACGGTGGAAAGATCAAATCGAAGAATGAGATTCGTATCGCCAGTGTTTTTAAAAATGCGCCAGAACCTTTGCTGAGAATGTTGGTGGTACACGAACTGGCGCACATCAAAGAGAAAGAGCACGACAAAGCCTTTTACCAACTATGCTGTCACATGGAACCGGAATATCATCAACTTGAGTTAGATGCCCGTTTATTCATGATGTATTTAGATTTAAAGAAGTAGCCCAATGAGCCAATCACAAAATAGAACGACGCTAAGCCTGTCGAAAAACAGTACCTCATCAACAAAAACAAAAGACAACCAAGCTGATCAAGGTAACCGTAAACACGGTGATATTAAGCCAAATGCAGGCAAGCCAAGCAGCGACAAGCGTATTTCTACAAAGAACACATCAGACCGCAAAAACAGTGCTCCCAAAGGTGCTGACAACAAAGCAAAGCGACCTTTTGCAAAAGATAGCAAAGGTAAACCGGGTGCGAATAAAGGATCATCGAATAAGGCGTCTTTCAATAAAACTGTATTTAACAAGAATGCAGCACGGAAAAGACGTTCGGCAGAGAAGCCTCAAGGTGGATTACACCCAAGAAACCAACACACAGGTCGCTACGACTTTGAGTTATTGGTTGCAGCGTTACCTGAGCTAAAAGAACATCTGATCAAGAACCCGGCGGGCGAAGACACCGTTAATTTCTCTGATCCATTGGCTGTTAAGCTACTTAACAAGGCTTTACTGGCGCATCACTATGGCGTTAAGCATTGGGATATTCCTGCTGGTTACTTGTGCCCACCAATTCCTGGCCGTGCAGATTATATCCACAGAGTGGCAGACATCCTAAACAGCGATGGACAAGGTGAGCCTTATAATCACGCTTCTGTGAAAGCATTAGACATCGGTGTTGGTGCAAACTGTATTTACCCAATCATTGGCGCGACAGAGTATAAATGGCGCTGTACGGGTACGGATGTCGATTCAGTCTCCATCAAAACAGCGAACTTCATTGCTGAAAGTAACCCTAATCTAAAAGGTAAGATCCGAGCTCGTCTACAAGCGGACTCTGAATCTATCTTTAAAGGCGTGATTAAGGATAATGAACGTTACGATGTCACTATTTGTAACCCTCCATTCCATAGTTCTCTAGAAGAGGCGGAAAAGGGATCACAACGTAAACTGGATAACTTAGCGGAAAACCGAGCTAAGAAAGCGGGCAAGTCATTCAAGCCCGAGATGAATAAGAAGCCAGCCAAATCGATTAAGCAAGAGAAACCAACCTTAAACTTTGGTGGCCAAAAATCTGAACTTTGGTGTCCGGGTGGCGAAGCTGCTTTCATTATGAAAATGGCGAGAGAGAGCCAACTTTTTGCTACTCAAGTATTGTGGTTCACGACATTGATTTCTAAGAAAGACAACGTCGATATGGTTCGTTCAGAGCTGGGTAAGCTAAGAGCTAAACAAGTAAAAGTGGTTGAGATGTCGCAAGGCCAGAAGGTGAGTCGCTTTATCACATGGACCTTTATGGACGACGAGCAAAGACAAGAGTGGATCGCGCTAAAATAGCGGCAGCACTGTGTTAAGACATTAAGTTGAAATTACGTACGGGCTTGTTGTTAACGCAACAAGCCCGTTTTTTTGTGTTTTTCATATGCGCTAAGCAGAAAGTAACTCATCTAACTTACTCTGATATTTCTTCTCTAGAGCACTGTTACCTGCTTTGTTTTCGAGATCGACCAAGATTTTAAGCGATGGAATTTGGTAGCCATAACGCTGGTGGAATTTGAATAAGCGGAGCCTAGCGTCATTGTATTCGGCCTCACTGACTTCAATTTTAGAAAGCTGTAGTACGGATCTAGCTCGATTTGGGTCGTGGTCAATCGCACGAGAGAAGTAGTATTTTGCTTGCTCGACCTCTCCGGCTTTAAACGCGCAGAATGCCGCATTTTCATAACTGGCAGAGACGAGATAATAATAGGGTTGGTCGATGGCACGGTTAAAGTATTTATCGGCTTGCTCGTATTCGCCCTGTTTACACAAGAATGTACCGTAGTTATTCAATACATTGCCGTTTCTTGAATCTAGACTGAGTGCTTTGCGGTAAGTCGTTCTTGCTTCATCTACTTCGCCAACTTGCTCGTAATAATGTGCCATCGAAAGTTGGGCGCGGTAATAGCTAGGAGCGTGTTTGATAGCGAGCTCTAGATTTTCACGTGCCTTGACCATATTACCTTGTCCCATGTAACCCAAACCCAATTCAATACGTGATTGAGACATCGCAATTGGATCACTTGCCATTTTTGGTGGACCTTCGGTTACAGAAACACAACCTACCAAAGAAAGAGAGGCGAGTAGCGTGAGTTGAGAGAACAGAGTGGATTTTGGTAATAGCGACTTGTTAGGCATGTGCAGCTCCTTTTGAACACAGACCCATGATATGAAATCGAACACACTTAAGTGTTATGTCGATTATGGAATGCGACTCAAACACCATAAAAAAAGCCGTGTCCAATTTGGTGTTTTATCAACAACCTATGGAATACGGCTTTATGTGTTTGTGAATCGGAAGAAAGAACTTAGTCGTCCTTGGTGAAGTTGTCTTCGCTGAAGTGATCCAGATCGTAAGGTGTTTGTTGGTAAACGCAGTAGTTAAGCCAGTTTGAAAACAATAAGTGTCCATGACTACGCCAACTTGCTACAGGCTTGTTGTCTGGATTGTTGTTCGGGTAGTAGTTGATTGGTATCACCGGCTCCATGCCTTCACCCAAATCTCGAATGTATTCGTTGTGAAGTGTATGAGCATCGTATTCAGGGTGACCGGTTACAAACACGTTTCGCTTATCTTTAGTCGCCGCGAGGTATACGCCTGCCACATCAGAAGTCGCAAGAACATCAAGGTCGGTATGCTCGGCTAAGTATTCCTGAGAGAAATCAGCATAGCGAGAGTGCGGTGCCAAGAAGGTATCGTCGAAGCCACGTAAAATTGGGTGGTACGGGTTATGTATCTCGTGGTTGTAAACCCCAGAAAGCTTATCTTTACGAGTTCGTTTTGGTAAATCATACAAGAGCTTTAAGCCAGCTTGAGCAGCCCAACATACATACAAGGTTGAGGTCACATGCTTGTTTGCCCATTCCATGATGGTTTTTAGATGATCCCAATAGATTACGTCTTCAAATTGAACCAAGCCAAGTGGCGCACCAGTGATGATCAATCCATCAAAGTTTCTCCCTTTGACCATTTCAAATTGACGGTAGAAGTTATCAAGGTGTTCTGTCGGCGTGTTTTTACTTGGTCGGTCATCAATACGCAACAGCTCTACATCGACTTGCAATGGGCTGTTGGATAGTAGGCGTAAGAATTGAGTTTCAGTTTCAATCTTCTTTGGCATTAGGTTGAGGATCAAGACTCGAAGTGGACGAATTTCCTGTGTCGATGCTCTTGATAACGGCATAATAAAGATGTTTTCTTCACGAAGAACATCAGATGCTGGCAATTGGTCTGGAATGCGAATAGGCAAAGCTTTCTCCCTAAGCTAGATATGTAGACGTCTATACATCTAAATCTATAGTAGTTTGATACGCTTGTCGATATACAAAATGGATAGTTGTAAATTATTTGTGTTTGCTATCAGAAGTCATCCACCGACGTCGAGGGGAGTCTCATTGTATTCAGTGATTATCTGAGTCGAGTATAAGGACTCGGTTTTCGGATGTTGAGCAACGGTAGTTATCAGAGAAAATCGTCACTATTTAAGATAAACTCATGTTTTAAAATTAGCCTGTAAAGTGACAGATGAAGTTAATACTCATTCGAGGGTTGCCCGGTTCCGGCAAGTCAACAAAAGCAAAAACCTACGATGCATTGCATGTCGAAGCGGATATGTATTACGTGAATGAGCAAGGCGACTATAATTTTGACCCAAGGCAGTTGCAGCAAGCTCATGAGTGGTGTCAAAACACGGCTGAAAATGGATTAAAGCAAGGGCTTGATGTGGTTGTTTCGAATACCTTTATTAAGCATTGGGAAATGAAAGCCTACCGCCAACTTGCACTCAAATATAAAGCAGAATTAATTATCGAAGTGTGCCGAGAGCAATATGGCACGATTCACGACATTGAACCGTCAGTGATTAAGCGTATGGCGAGAGACTGGCAAGAATAGCCTCGTTCTTCCTCTGCTGCGTGGCTGAATGGCAAATAGAATTAAATTAATAGAACAACTTCAAGGTAACGATTGAAATGGCAAAGCGCTCTGTTGTGGTCGACATGACTTCTTATGGTATCTATTCCACATGGGATTCCAAATCTAAAGATCTTCCAAAAATCCAAGAGTTCACCACCACCGTTGATGCTGAAATCGACGTAGAGTTTGGCTATATCCTGAACATCAAAAAAGCCAAAGGTGAGAAGATCCGTTACTGCATTTATCACCCAAACATCACCACCGACACGGGTGAAGTGCTCGAACCGTTCGATGGTGAAGAGCATGTCGGCAACAATGACTGGGATTTTTACTTAGGCGATACTATCTGGGCGCCTGTCTCCAACAAACTCGGTAAATGGCGCATGACCGTCGAGCTAAAAGGCAACATCATTGCTGATAAGACATTCGACCTTGTTGCGAAAGACGAAGGGCAGTTTTGGAAGCGTAGGGGGTTTTAGATTGGAACTTCTGTCTAAATTAAGACAACAAAAAAGCCGAGTCACACGTTACATGTGAACTCGGCTTTTTGACGTTAACTAGATGGCATTTTCTATTTCGTCAACGAGTAAGATTGTCTAGTTAACAAATAAGACAGGCTAGTTAACCAGTAAGACTATTGAGTCACGTAAGCCACAACAAACTCAGTGATTGCGACCATGTCTTTCACTGCAATGTACTCTTCAGTGGTGTGAACTTTCGCCATACCTGTAGAAAGGTTAACCGTTGTTAGGCCTTTCGCGTTGAAGTTGTTTGCATCGCTACCGCCGCCAGTGCGTTTAGTGTTTGCTGTTACGCCAAGCTTCTCGAATGCGGATTTGATAGAAAGAATGTGCGGGTGATCGTCTGCGATAACGAATGCATCGTAAGCACGAGTCGATTCGATTTCTACTTCAGCACCGAACTGTTTTGCACTCTCTTGGAATGTAGAGATCATGTGCTCAACTTGAGCTGTTAGCTTTTCTCCGTTTAGAGAGCGAGCTTCAGCCACGACTTTAAGTTCTGGCATAACGATGTTAGTCGCTTGACCGCCTTCAACAATACCGACGTTTGCCGTAGTTTCTTCATCGATACGAAGTAGATTCATCTTAGTGATCGCGTCTGCTGCCACTTGAATGGCACTGATGCCTTCTTCTGGTGCTAAACCAGCGTGAGCAGGGCGACCTTTGATTTTAGCAACAATCTTCTGCTGACCAGGCGCTGCATTTACGATAGTACCAATCGGGCCGCCTGTATCTAGAACAATAGCGTGCTCAGATTGAATGTAAGACATATCGAAGTTCAAAGAACCGAATAGACCGCCTTCTTCGAATACAGTAAACGCAATCTCGATAGTTTTGTGCTCTTGGCCTTCAGCTTTGATGCAACGAACCGCTTCCATGATCGCTGCGATACCAGACTTGTCGTCGCCGCCTAGAATCGTATTGCCTTTAGAGCGGATGATGCCGTCTTCAATGATTGGCTCAATGCCGATACCTGGCGTTACTGTGTCCATGTGGCAGCTGAACACTGTGCTACCTGGAAGAGTGCCATCTAGACGAGCGTAGATGTTGAAACCGTTAGACACTTCTTCAGGAACCGCCAGTTTGTGAACTTCAAAACCCAGTTCACCGAGTTGCTCAGCCAAAGCTTCAGCAATCGCTTTTTCGTTACGAGATTCACTATCAATTTTCACTAGATCGCAGAAATGTTCTACGAGACGTTGTTCATTAATTTGGGTCATTGTTAATTCTCATTTTGCTCCGTTGTTTCTAAAGAAGTCACGGAGGCTGGAACAGGAAAATAACTATAACGCCTTTTTACAGAATCATTGCCTGAGTTAAATCAAGAAAATTATCTGATTATTCTAATTTATGAGAAAAATACTACGCGGATCGACCCATGTGCAGGATTTAAATCTCCATATGTGTCGGGTACAATGTGAAACCGCTTAAGGTAACCGTCGATTAAATTGGTATGCAATCAGTAATGGCACTTATAAATGAATAACAACAGAGTGTTAGGCTCATTTTTTCTCGTCGTACTGATCAGTGTTGTACTAGGATTGTATTTACTCTATCCAACTTATGACGACGATTTACAGACTATTCGACCAGAAACCCCAGGCGCGTACAGTCCCGAAAAAGAGTTATCAGCGACTCAATATGGCGCTGAACTCATTGAAATCCTTAATGTGTCTCGCGGTGATCCAAAGCTTGCCTCCCAAAAGCTTGAAACCTTAAAAGCAACGAGCCCTACGCAACATAAAGCCATCTATCGTGGTTATGAACTAATGATTTTATCGAATCTCGCACAGCATGATCTCGATAAACAGGCTGTGTCTGAATACACACGACAGATCAAGGCATTAGCACAGCGTGAAGATATGGGGTGGTTAAAGGCGCAATCTTTAGTTGAACTAGCGATTGAGCAGATGAGTCAAGGTGAATTAGTAGAGGCTGAATCTCAAGTTAAAGCAGCAATAAGTATCGCTGAATCAATCCAGTATGAAGAACTGTTGATAAAAGCCTACAACACTGTTGGGTCGATCAAAAACATCCAAAATGATTTTTCCGAAGCTCAGTATTTTTTTCATAAGGGCTTAAATCTTGGCAAGAAATACCCACGGCATATCTATAACAGTAAGTTGATGTCGAATATGGCATTGCTTTATATCTATCTGGAAGATTGGCCGAAAGCACTCAAACTTATCGAACAGGCCAAAAAACTCTATATCAAAAGTGGACTACGCGATGGTTCAACCATCGGTGTGTTATATGTTAATGAATCATTTGCTTATCTACGCAGTGGCGACTTAGTAAAAGGTCGAGAGGCTTATAAAAGTGCCACCAAATTTAATGATGATAGCGTAAGTGAAAGGTACAAAATCCTTCTTCTAAAAGCTCAGAGTGAAGTACTGCTAGCAGAAAAAAACTTTGAGTTAGCAAGGAAAGTAACAAACCAATGTATTGGTTACCCGGGTGTTGCAAAGTACACACTCCAACTGGGTCAGTGTTACTTAAACAGAGCTTTAGCAAATATCGGTTTGAACCAAGATAACTTTGTTTTCTTTGATCTAAAACGTTCGTCTACGATGTTTGATATTGTTGGCAGCCGTAGTTGGAAGGTGCTTGGTTTCAAAGCGCTTGCAGAATACTATGAATCTAAAGGCAACAGTGAAATTGGACTTCGGTATTTCAAGCTTTATTACAAGGGCAACAAAGCGCTGTTATTTGAAAAGCGTCAGAGTGATATCTTTTTATTAGAACAAGACTTTGCTACGGCTTCATTAGCGAAAGAGAATGAACTGCTTAATGCAGAAAAAGAGCTCGCAGAGATGACGCTAGATAAACAGAGCTTAAAAGACCGCATTGTTGTCGTACTCGGTGTTATGGTCATCATAAGCTTTGCTGTACTTCTGGTAAGGTTATGCACTATGCATAAGACCAACAAAGAGTTGGTTAAGCAATCGACGAGATGTGAGTTGACAGGTTTATTCAATAGACGCTACCTAGAACAATTGTTAACTCAGCCAATGCCATACCGTTTGTCGCCGTTCGGGTATACGCTTGCTATTTTGGACTTAGACCAATTTAAACGAGTCAATGATACATACGGACATGATATTGGGGACCAAGTTTTGGTAGAGGTTGCTAAGCGTATAGAGCGAGCGCTATCAACAAACGATGTGTTGGCTCGATGGGGTGGGGAAGAATTCGTTTTACTGCTTGCTGGCACTCAAGACCCAGACGAACAGTTGGAAATGATAAGGCAAACAATCGCTGATCAAACGATAGAAACGTATTCCGGTCCGTTAGCGTTAACTACATCAATTGGTGCGACCATTCATTTAACGTATCAAGAATTAAATAGCAGTACCTACAAACAGCATTTGAAATCAGCAGATGACGCTTTATATCAAGCAAAACAATCAGGGCGTAACCAGGTGGTCATTGCTTAGTGAAAAATACAGCTTAAATGAACCTAAAGCAACTAAGCGAATAAGAGTGTTATCAACTCCTATTCGCTTAGTTTTTATATTATCTATTAAGAGTATTACTTAGCGATACTTTCTAACATTTCAACTAGCTCACTCTCTGTTGCTGGTTCATGAGCGAGCTCAATGACTGCTGAAGCGCCACCTTTTAGCATATAAGCTTGAGTTCCACAGTGGTCATAATGGAACCACTTACCATCAACACACACATCGGTATAACATCTTGGGTCTTGTTTGAGTTCCATAGTAATTTCCTTATTAACATTTGCCTAACGTTTTTCATGCTAGTTGGTCACAACTTGGTGCGATTTGATCTGAATCAATTTAATATGTAATTGATGATTTGATTATTAAATAGGAGATGTGCGTCTTGAACTGTCGAAGCCGATAAAGAGACCGCCTCTGACGATTAATGCGTTCAAAGGTCATGATTCCAATTCGCAGCTCTGCTTCTTTTGCTTGCCACGTGACGCTTTTCTACATACGCTAACCACTCTCTTAATCCCTATACAAATGTGATTGTGTTGGAAAATGACTAATATCTTTATCGTTGTAATTGTTCTGGTTGTGTTCTTTTACTTTATTCAAAACTATCTAGTAAAAAATGATGACACCAAAGATCATGCTTATCAAAAGAAAGGCTCGTTAATGTCGGCGCAACAAGCGACCTTCTATAACGCACTCAAATCCGCAGTGGGTAACCATGGGGAAGTATTTGCTAAAGTGAGCATGTCTAACATTGTTGCCCCCGCTAAGGCGAACAATAAAAAGAATTGGTTTATTGCGAACAACAAAATCTCACGCAGTTATTTTGACTTTGTAGTGTGCGACCCGCGAACGTTAGAGCCACGCGTAATCATCGAATTGGACAATGGAAAAGAGCTGAATAAAGGAAAGGTTGATCGCGAGAAGCTATTGATGCACGTTTGTAAATCGGCTGGCCTTCCACTTATTGGCGCTTCAATTAAGCACAGTTATCAAGTGAGCCGTTTGAAGAGGTTACTGGCAGCACACATCGATTTGATTGAGCCATCTAAAGAAGTTCGATTCTGTAAGAAATGTAGCAGCCCTATGATCATCAAGCTGGCAAGCCATGGCGATTATAAAGGCCGACGTTTCTTTACTTGTAGTCGTCAACCTAACTGTACTTATACCGAGAACTACAACGTCGTATTCGATATGGACGAAGATTCTAACTAATACCTTGCGCCGAAGTGCTCATTAAAGGGAGAAAAGACGCGAAGCATGCTGATGTCTGTAATCATCGAAGTTGAACTTAAATGTGATCTACTTCAAGCCATTGATCTGCTTTGTGTTTAAATTTTATTCTGATTGTTGTTTTTAAAAGCAAACAAACAGTTTTGTGCAAATTTGTTCTTGCACGCATCCAAATCACTCGCTATTATCCATCTCGTTCTGAAGCGTTAGCCACTTAATAAAGCGGTTAGATAAGTTTCACTCATTGCCCGCTTAGCTCAGTTGGTTAGAGTACTTGCATGACATGCAAGGTGTCACTGGTTCGAGTCCAGTAGCGGGCACCACATTATACGAAAGAGCCCACCTAGTGTGGGCTTTTTTGTGCCTGTAATTCCTTGTTTTATCAGGCTCTTAGCCATTTTTTGGTCCCAAGAGGTCCCGTGATGTGTTGTAAAATCCACCGTTTAAAGTAATCTCTGAAGTAGTCTTTTAAGATCTAAGCAATTTCGAGGTTACTTCAGGGGGTTACGATGGCGAAAAAAGTACAGCCTTTAACGGCAACTCAAATCAAACAAGCAAAGCCTAAAGAGAAAGAATATAATTTAGGTGACGGTGATGGATTATCATTGAAGATTAAGCCTATAGGAACAAAACTATGGCGTTTCTCTTACTATCATCCCATTTCACGAAAGCGCTTGAACCTAGCCTTAGGTAAGTACCCTGACGTCTCACTAGCCAAAGCAAGAACCAAAGCGATTGAGGCAAGAGAACTACTCGCTGATGGTATTGACCCGAAAGAGCACCGTGATACGACTCTCAGAGAAAAACAGTTAGAATTGGCGAATACGTTACAGTCGGTATTTGATGACTGGATTGAAGTGAAAAGAACAAGCGTCAAAGAGCAAACGGCTAAGAAGCTAAAGCAACGAATTGAGAAGTACCTCTTACCTGATCTTGGTAAGTTCCCCCTTGGTGACATTACGGCACCACAAGCGATAAAAACAATTAAACCCATTGCGAATCAAGGTAAATTAGAAACAGTAGGGCGTTTGTGTCGTAACCTCAATGAGATAATGACCTTTGCAGTCAACACGGGTGTGATTGAACACAACAAGCTTGCTGGCATTGGTAAAGCATTTGAGACTGCTAAGGTAACCAACCAAGCTTCGTTAGCCCCTGATGAGCTTCCAGAGCTTCTCAAAACAATCAACTACGCATCCATTAAACCCATCACTCGCTGCTTGCTAGAATGGCAACTTCATACCATGACAAGACCGACTGAAACGGCTGGGGCACGTTGGGATGAAATTGACAGAGAAAAGATGCTTTGGGTCATTCCTGCTGAACGAATGAAAAAGGGAAGAGTTCATACTGTTCCTTTAACAAAACAAACTTTAGACCTATTAGAGACGATTGATTTCATCACGGGTGAGAGTGAATACCTTTTCCCTGCTGACAAAAGTAACAAAAATCACATCAACAAAGAGACAGCAAATAAAGCATTGGTACGAATGGGCATGAAGGGTAGGCAAACTTCTCACGGTTTGCGCGCATTAGCCAGTACCACCTTAAATGAGCAAAACTTCGATCCAGATATTATAGAAGCCGCACTTTCTCATGTGGATAGAGACAAGGTAAGAAGCGCATATAACCGCACTGATTACCTTGAACACCGTAAAGTTCTCATGGCGTGGTGGAGTGATCATATCGAAGAAGCTGCTTCGGGGAGCTTGTCGATGAGTGGTAAAAAGAGCCTGAAGGTTGTGAGTTAATAGGTACATGTAATTTGATTTCAGTAAACTCATGTTACACTGTAACACACGTTCTTCACTGAATTTAGAAGTCGGGCAGGGATTGGCATAGGGTACGGTTTTTCTATGGTGCATATAACCTAAATAATTTCAGACATATGTCATTTAAGTGAAATCCACTCACTTGTAAGGTGTCAATATGCCAAACGTAACCACTCGCTTAATTCGTCTCAATGAAGTACTAGTAATGACTGGCTTATCAAGGTCGGGAATGTATCGCTCTATAGAAAAACAGCAGTTTCCATCACAGGTGCCAATTGGAGATAGGGCCGTCGCATGGGTAGAAAGTGAGGTTCAAGACTGGGTCCGCCAAAGAGTGCTAAACAGGTAAAATTAAATATTGGAGAGCTTTATAGCTCTCCAAGCATGCTATAGAAGCTTAGAGAATTGTGTGGCTTTATTTTTTTTATCTTCTTCAATGCTTCTCATTAATTCTTCAGATTTACTAGCAAACTGATTGGTCATCAAAGTGATTACCTGGTTGATGGGCATGTCAAATTGTTTGGAAAGCTGATGAAGCTGGATTGATACCGTTTCGTCAACAACGATATTTAAGGTTTTTTTGTTTTCCCTTGTGGTTTTTTCCCTATATTTCTTCTGCGACCATGCTCTTTTGAAGTTCATCATGATCAGTTTTTTTTCAGCGTTGCTAATATCTAGTGAATGAAAAATAGCCGGAACGACTTTAGTGTGACTTTCATTGATGTTCATTACGTTTGGCAATTTAGCAACGATGCTCTTTACTGAGGATATTTTGGGAAAATAGTCAACTACCCACGCCACCTGGTCATTATTTTTATCATCAAGCCAGTTAAATTTAAACACTTCTGATGAGCTGTAGTACTCGTCAATTATACTATTGATTAACTCTCTTTTTTTCTCGATTTGTATTTGTGATGAGATAAATGCATTGATGAGGTAATTCAGCATCGAATTAATGTCGGTGATAGTGTTTGGCGGTGTTTCTGGTAAATGTTGAATGAGGTTATTTGTCACAATTTTTGTAAATATGTAGATTATAAGTCGAGTGTCTTTTGTGGTTGAAAACCGCATATCGCTCAATGAAAGTACATCATAGGAGATCGTTCTGACTTTTGACTCTGGTGTATTGTGTAACCCGCCTAGCATGTCCGATGCATTCTTGAAGTACCCCACTATTTCTGATTTATACCTTTCCGAAGTTAATTTTGGGCTCGATTGGAAATTAAAGTCAACGCTTTGCTTGTGATTTAGATGTTGGGAAATTCCCGCAAGTTGATATATGTCATATTGTTCAAGGAACTCAAAGCACATTACTTTTTCTGGCGGATTATCAAATCTTGGCATAGTGATTACTTAGTAGTATTTTTGTGTGATTGCTGGGTGATTTATAAGCTATTTTCTGATTGTTTTACAGTGTTTTTTGATTGTATATAGAGCTAGTTCAAAGTGTTTCATTCACGACTGTACCTAGGTTTATGCACGACGTAGCCTCTTGAGGGGGAGTTAGATAACTTCAGAGTTATCAGTTTTGCACTGATTGGCCGGTAACTTACACCACTACGCTCATCTGAAATGTTTTGCCAGGTCTAGCTTTGAGGTGGGTAAGGAACAAGTCTTTCCTTATCCAAAGTTGAGATTGGGGATTGCGGTTATGGTTAATATACCTCCATGGTGGGGTGAAATTATTTTTAACAATCATCCACCTTTCTATACCGAATTAACCAGAGGTATAGAAAATGAAAACACTAAAAAAGAAAGTCACTCATAATGATGAGTTCAATGGCCTACCTGTTTTGAAACAGAAAGAAGGCCTGTTAGTTGATTATCTACAAAGGATTTATGACACGCTGGATTTAGCTTTGGATGATCATCCTAGAACGATGGCGGTAAGAGTTGATTTGCGATTACCGCTTTTAATGGTGATGGAAGAATCAAATTTGATGAAAAACTTCATTGCTTCGTTGGATGCGCAAATACAGGCTGATTTAAGAAGGAAAGAAAGAGCAGGGAAACCGAAACGGAAATGTCGATTAAGATATGTATGGGTGAAGGAAAAAGATAAAGCGTTACATCATCACTATCACCTTGTTCTGCTGTTTAACAAGGATGTATATAACAGCCTGGGGTCATTCTCTAACCGAAACAACCTATCTCACAAAATTAAAACGGCATGGTGTCGGGCATTAGATACTGATCTTGATGATGGTGGTCGTTTAGTGCACTTTCCTGACAATTGTGTATACCACATCGATGTAAATAGCCTTAGGTCTTCTTCTGTTCTTGACGAGCTATTTCGTCGTCTCAGTTACTTTGCCAAAGTACGCACCAAGCAATTTGGTACTGGAAACAGAAATTTTGGTTGCTCAATAAAATAAAAAAAGAGAGGGGATACATCCCCTCTCGACTCGTTATGATTAGTTAGCAGGCACTATGGGCAGTTCTTCACACCCCCCCATATGAGCCACGTCCACTAAAGTATCTAGAGAGTCACCACACTGCGTTTGGTGAGTGCCGTTAGGGTAAGTGGTACGTACAATCCAGATACCTTTGCTATTCACGTCTGTGATGACATTTTTCTCAGCTGTACTTACAACTGATGTACGTGTCCAACGTGATGCATCGTAAGATTCAGTTGAGTCCAGTGAGTAGTTCCAAGTTGAGAACTGGTCCAGCACTGTTGGGTCTGTGATGTTAGAGTACAAACCATCGTTGATTAGGTCATTGATAACAGCATCGTCACCAAAGTCAAAACCCCACATACCAGCTTGTAGTAACACATTGCCGTCTTTCAATTCACGAATGACGTTAGCGTAAGGTACGCTAGAAGAGTACACGAGTGTATCTGCACATGCAGTATGGTCGTCAACTAGAACAGAAGCGGATACAGAGAATGTAACAGTGTCGTTGCCGTAGTTTTTTGAGTTCTGTACGTAATCATTAGTTAAACCACAACCGTATTTGCTGATTTCTGGTAGGTAGTCGATTAGGTCATCAGTGTATTTTTGCACTGCGCCTTCTTCGGCTTTGATTTTGTTACGGTAAACGATGAGGCGGCCTACAGTTTCTAAGTCAACAGAAACTTCAAATACACGTAGAGAATGTGTGTCGGCATCAAACACGCGTTCTTCACGATACCACTTAGTGAAATTCCCTGCGTCGTCTTTCTCAACGTAGTACTCAACTGTAGCTTTCCAAGCGTTAGGGTTCGCATCGACTAGAGCTGAAGTTTCAGCATAGCCTTTTGCTAGACCGCTGGTTAGAAGCTGGGCTAGTTGATGCTGCTCGGTGTTACCAGAAGCGATGAAGTCTGCGTATAGCTCGTTAGCAGGAATGTTGTAGCGGTTACCCAACTCGTATTCCTTCTCGGCGACTAGACGTACAACTTTGTTTTGCGCTTCAGTATTCGCAGCCAACTCTTTACAGTTGCTTACGCCACTTTGTAATAGGTCTGTTTCAACAGCTGACCAAATCACTGTAGTGAATGGAGTAGTAGCAAATACATCTTCGCCTACGTTGTCAGATGAGAATGAGGGCGGAAAGGTTAAGCTATAAGGTTTATTAACTAACCCATAATCGCTATCGTATGCACCAGTAGGCACATTGACGATAATTGGTGAGTACTCTTTACAAATTAAGTCATCTTCTTCAATAGCAAAATCGAAACGACCGTTCTGATCTGTGGTAGAGCTAGGTTCATTATCGTCTTGTACACCATTGAAGTTGTAATCTAGGAACGCAGTAGCACCCTCGACATAGCCATCGATAGCCACACCTGCGATTTGAGCAGACGGAGTACCTGGATTAGTACCGCCACCCCCTCCGCACGCTGTCAGAGCTAAAGCGATAGAGCTGACAAGAGTTGTCCTCAATAACATTGTATTTTTCATAATCCTTCCTTGTGTGGTTAGTTGAACATGTTGGTCTTGATCTTGAGTGTTGAGTTTTATTTAGAGGTAATGGCCTCAGATAGTAAAAACCCTTCAGGGTAGGTGAACTCGAACGTACTGACGTGGATGTCTTGAATTTGGTTGAGTGGGGCTGAGCAAATACGCTTTTTGAATTGGTAGATCAATTGAAGGCAATCATTCTCTAATACCAACCCAAGTGGACAAACGTATTGAAGCACTTGTTCGTTACGTAGATGGAGCCGAGCTTCGCGTTGGTGATAGATGGATAGACAAAGTTTGTCAAAAAGAGCCTCGTTATAATCATCTTTGTTACCAAGCCGTTTATGCCGAACATGAGTACGTGAGGTTTGGTGATGATTCGCTGACAGTAACGGAGCAAAACAGTCCTTAACACTTGAACGACAACTTTCAGGAAGCATCGATCTTAAGCTCTCAAAAGCGAGTTCAATAAGTAGAGACTCGCTAGGGCCAATAGCATATTGAGAATGAGCTCGTCGATGGTAGCTATAAGGGAGGCTTCTATCGTCTTTTTCCACATCTAGATAAGTCGTCAAGATGTTCAAGCAGCGTTGTACAGTGCGTTTAGAGCGTTCAATGCCCGTATTTGTTAGTCGTTGATGAACTTCGTTCGCCGTGATCTTTCGTTGAGTAGGGATGAGAGAGTAAACTTCAAACACCAACTCAATATGTTCGATGCGTTGCTTGTTGGGTTTAGAGGGCATGGGACCACCAAAATTGAAACGTGATCAATCGCCTCAACACTTTTGAGTGATGAGTTTAAGAATCAAGTTGATTAGGGATCGGCTGGTGGCCACACAGCCTGATACGATTACTTCTTGTAGTTAATGACGAGTTTGTCTGCGAAAGGGTATTTAGCTATTTCATAGTCTGGGTTTCTTGTGGCTAAATTATGCGCCGATATTGCGGCTGCTGAAGCTAGGCCAAAAATGACAGCGGGGCCGGAAGCCAAGGTGGCAGCCATCGTTGTAGAGCGACCTGCTGTGTATATTCGACATGATAGATTTTGAGCCTCTATAAGCCGCTCAATCTTTTTCACCGTCTGAGAGAAGTTTTTTACCCGAGTTAAGGTGAACGACTCTTTTCGTTGGATTAAAGCGATGAGCTCTTCATCATTGGTATGATGCAGTACATTACTTGTGGTCATTGTGAATCCTTAGTTGGGTGTCTATGAACCATCACTGATGGCATTAGAATAAGGATGGGTGAGACAAATAACGTCTCACTCAAATGGCGGATAATGATTATGTGAAATGGGCTGTATATTTGAATTTAAATGACCTCGGGAAAGGCCATTATTTATCCTTTGCTGCTTCTAGAATTTCACTTAGTAGGTAACCTCTATTCATCAACTCAATAGTGGCTAAGAGCCGTTTTAGGTGAGCCGAAGAAAGGCGTTGAACGAATTCAAACAGTTCGTGATCTGAGCTTTGCTCTACCTCCTTTTTAAAGTGCTGATACTGTTCATTAAGGTAATGACAACTCGCGAGAGCGACTCTGATGAGCGCTTTTGTGAGCTGCTCTTTTAATGGGGAGATATTGGGCATGATTGGTATCACTTATCGGTAATGTAGTGATAAGTCGTGGGGTGGGAGTCAATGATGAAAAGTCATTCAGGCCTTGCTACATATAGGGTTAGCTCTCTCCGAAGCACGACTTTTGATGGCTGTAGTGGTCCGGTGCCTTTGTATCGTGACATAGACCCGGACGGGTTGTTCTCTCATTACGAAGTGATAGATATAGAGTCAAACGCTTCCATATCGATGTAGTTTAAGAAGTTATCCTGCCAAAGCTCGAACATCTCTACAGCGGAATAGTTGCCCTTGATTGGGCTCCATCCCCCGAACTCTGTAAAGAACGCTTGGTCTCGAAAATCAAAGTCTAGACATCGCGCCAATTCTGGATACACATTCCCAACGTAAGCAAAATCAGTGATGTATTCGACATTCCATAGACCACTGGAGATCTGTGTCATCGCGATTTCAACAGGGTGAAATCCACCAGCTTCTGAGCTGTATGAACTATCTCGAAAGTTGAACGTCAGGTAAGTACTTTGGGCTATTGACTCACACTGGGTTAATTGTTGTTGAAAATGGTTGTTTAACAGTGCGTGAAGTTTGTCAGACACAGGTAAACTTGATGGGTGAAAGAGCAGAGTAGACATATTGATGCCTCCTTGAATTTAGATGAAAGAGTGTGGTGATTGGTTAGCCTTAGCGGACTTGAGTGAGTTGTATGTCATCGAAGACATGCTGAGTTAAATGCTCATGGAAAGCGCACATCCAGGCTTGGAACACTTTTGTTGTGATTGGATGGCTCAGGCTCGCTGCCCCCGCATCTGGTTGATAGCACCAGTGATTAAGTAGGTGGAAATAGAGATACACATCGAGCGAGTCGGTGGTTTCATCTTGATAAGTGAAATTGGCCACAAAAACCAAATTCCAATGAGAGCGTGAATTCTCCCGCTTTAACTGAATCTCTACAGGGGCGACCCCTTCCTTTGTTTTGTAGTAGCTTGTATTTCGGCAGTTGAGTGCAATGCGTGTCGTGTCTTTAGGGATCGAGTAGCGAGCGATGGTTTGCTCTAACTGCTGGTGGAGTTTGCTATTGAGGGTGATGTCACCATAGTGTTTCTCAATCATAACCAGCCCCTTTCCGCAAACGACGTGCATTGTTCCCCAACAACAATATGATCCAGAACTCGAACATCAATGAGCGCTAAAGCATCTTGCAATCTCGTCGTGATGCGCCTGTCTGCTTGGGACGGCTCAGGATCGCCTGATGGATGGTTGTGAGCAAAGATAACCGCCGCCGCATTGGCTTTAAGAGCAGTCTTTACTACCTCCCTTGGATAGACGCTTGCCGCATCAATAGTCCCTTGAAACAACTCCTCAAACTCAATTAATCGGTGTTGGTTATCTAGCAACATGACGGCGAACACTTCGCGTTCACTGCCGCCTATCTTAAATCGCAAATAGTCTCGGGTAGCTTGTGGATTGGTAAATACATCGCCTCGTACATAACGATCTTCTAGTATCTCAGCGGCTTTTTCTAGAACACGATGTTCATGCTCTTGCTGCGAGAGTAGTGGTGGTGAAAGTGTTCTCATTTTGGTTCTCCTTTAATCAGGCTTTAGGTCATTCACTTTAATGACATATACCTCAAAAAGGTTTGAATCAGAGTAAGCCGAGCCAGCCTCATTTTTTTTAACACTATCTCCTTATCCCATGAGGACCACAGGCATAGGAGAACGTCCCATGAGATTTTTAAAGCTAAAAGAAGTGATTGAGAAAACCGCATTAAGTCGCTCGGCGATATACAGAAAAATGGACGAAGGTAATTTTCCTGTATCGGTAAGCTTGGGAGATAGGGCGGTCGCTTGGGTAGAAGAAGAGGTGAATAACTGGATGGAAATGCGCTTGGCTCAAAGACCAAGCCATTAAGACTGAATCAACGCTACGACAAAAAATTAAGGCTTTACCAAAATGGTGGGCCAAAACTTAAAAAGAGGAACAAAATTATGAATGAAGAAAACTGTGCAATCTACATTGCTATCGCGACTTCGAAAGACAATACATCAAACCTACAAGGTGGGATTGGTATCAGTGTTTATAACTACGATGGGCAGTTAGTTGACGAAAATAATCTATTAGTCGGTGAGATTGCCGATAGTGCTGAGTTAGAGCTTATCGCATTGATAGAAGCTATAGCTTATGCCAGAGATGGAGACTGCCTGTATTCGAGTAGTGAATATTGTGTGAAAGGGTTCAATGAATGGTTAGATAACTGGAAAGCAAAGGGGTGGCGAAAATCTGATAAGAAGCCAGTAGCTAACCGTCATTTATGGCAACAAGTTGATACGTTGAGATCAAGTAAGTTTGTTGAAGTAAGGCGTGCGCATAAGGTCGGAGATTTTGAACAGATGGGGAGAGCGGGGGATATGGCTAGGGAAGCACTTTGAGTGTTCGGTCACACGGGGTGAAAAGGTGTTGAATATGAAGTCTGGGTTAGGAAGTGCTTAAGCTGACCTACCCCAGCACAATTATAAGATTGCAGTAATTGAACGTGTTGTGTTGGCTATGAAGAGCCCAATGTTTGCCAACGTACTGATAAAGCTTGATATCTAACTTTCTTCGCAAAAACATAAAAGATGTGAATTTCTCCAGGAAAAATTAGCGGAATATGAACACGTACACACTAAATTAGGTAGAATGCTTAGTTATACAGTATTGAGTCTGAGTAACAGCGTAAGCTATCCTGGTTATCACCTGTACTTCTGTCTACCTAATATTTTCATGGGGTTATAAAACTTGATTGATTTACGAACCGCACTTAGTGTGATGTCAAAATCGTCGCCATATGCAGTCTCTACAGAGCGAGACGCAACAATATCAACTGACTTAGATGCGGTAAAAAAGTATCTATATGTACAAACGGATATAGAGGCTGACTTTGTTAAACAATTGAAAGGACTATCCTCAACCGATAAGAAAATCATTTTTTTATGTGGTAGTAGTGGTGATGGCAAATCCGAAATACTAACAAAGTATAAGAAAGAGTATCAAAATAGAGCTGACTTCCATCTCGATGCAACCCACAGTTTTCGTCCGAGTGATTCGGCTATTGAAACGCTGAATGAATTGTTTACTGAGTTTAACGCTACACCGAAGCCGCTAGTTGTAGGCATCAATACAGGTATGTTGGGTAACTATGCTGAAGAAGGCACGGTGACCGAAGTAACATCATCAATCAAAGCTTTTTTAGAGAAACAGCCGACCTCAGAAAATCATATCTTTTTAGATTTTGAAGACTATCCTAAATTTACGTTAGAAATTGACGGTCATACTTCTAAGTTTGCAAAAGAGCTGCTTCAGAAAATTACTGAAAAAGATGAAAATCTAATTCGCCAATACTTTGATGTTGAAATGCACAAACAAAGCCCGGATAAAAAGCTTTGTGCAAACTATCAATTACTAGGGCGTGAAGAAGTTCAAGATGTCATTGTCGATCTATTGTTCAAAGCGCGTTTAATGAAAGATCAATTCTTAACAGCGCGAGCATTATTGGATTTCATTTTTCATCTGCTTGCTGGGCCTGGCTATTTGTTTGATAACCTATTCAAAAAAGGTGAAAACGAGCTGACCAATATTATTTCAGACTTTGACCCATCGATTCAACGTACACAAAAAATCGACAAATTTATTTTGTCTCACTCATTGCAGCTACCAGACGTTAACTTTGACGATTATAAAACCGCATTGACTGCTTTTGGTATACGAAGGGGACTAAATGCCGAGTCCTACTTGCGATTGTTTTATATTCTAAGGAAGTCGGACTATGGGAATGAATACCATAAGCAGTTTTCGAATGATTTTGATGAGCACCTAATAGATAATTATTCAGAAGTTTGGCAGTTGCATACTGCTTTTGATAGCTCACCAGAACAAAAAGAAAAACTGCGTTATTTTTATCGCCAAACAGCAATTACAGCTATCCATAAATATAACAATCGAAATGCACCTAAATTGGCGAAAGGGGAGTTTTTCATTTCTGAGCATAATGGTTATTTTTTAGCATCATCCCTAGAGTTAAAGGCTGACGTTAAAGCGATTAAAAATGACCACAAAAAAAATACTGCCTATTTCACTGCTTATTTTCGAGTTGGGGATAAAACCTTATCGTTGATGGTCAATATCAATTTGTTGAACTTAATGCAACGTATCGTTTCCGGTTATCGCCCTAACAAACATGATAAGAATACTGTCGTGTTACTGGATGAGTTGGTTGATGAAATTGCGGACATCGCAAATAGTGCAGATACCCTATATATCGTTGGGAAAGGTAACAAGCAATACAAAATAACCAACGTAGATAATGAAGATTTTGAGGTGAGTGGACTATGAGTTTAATGCTAAGAGCTGACTTGCCCCAGTCTAAAGATGGGGTGAAAAATAACACTTTAACTACCTACTTCCCAATTAACACAAAGGATAGAAAAGATATCTTTAATTGGGACAGTGTATTAGGTTATGTGGTTAAAACATCATATCGAAAAGAATTGCACCTAGAAAAATTAACTGATGATGAAAAGTTAGCGATTAAAGAGGGTGAAACAACTGAATCAGAAATAGCGCTCACAACATTTAAGTTGAGCTGCGAGCGTAGTTTTAAAACAAAGTTAGATGAAAGTGATTTCTGGCCCATCCTAGAAAAAATGTACTTTGAAAATGACCAGCTTTTTAAAATATCGCCTGAGTTTTTATTGTTTAAGACTATTAAGCAGAAAGGCAGTGCAAGGGATGCAAGCTTAGGTGGAATGTTTTCTAATTTATTGCAAAACTTCTTCTTTAATGAAAAACCAAACAATCAATTTAACTTCTTAGAGGAGCAGCTGTACTCAGAACTATTGAAGTTAATGAAGCCAAGCAATAAAGAGAAAGATGGAGTTTTGACTTTTTCTGAACCGAGTGAAGCGCCATATCTACCATTTATAGCAAAGCAACTACAGCAAGATCTTCGTTTTCTAGGCAAAAGACCAAAATACCTATTATCAATCTTCAAAGAGTTTTTACACCTTTACGCACATCTTTATACGGCGCAGCTAGCGCTTAATTTAAAAAGGTGGCAGAAGGGGGAGCCGGTAGCGCAACTATGTTATTACATATTAGACAGCGAAAAAGCCAGTGATGAGCGTTATCTGATAAAAGACTATGGCTTTAAACAATTGTCAAAGTCGTTGTGGAATATCTTTCCGTACCTCTCAATGAATGAAAGCCTGCAATCTAAAAAGATTGATAATGCAGTGAACACCATTCAGCCATTATGGGCCTTAGCTGAAAATCTCCAGCAAACTCCTAGCTCCGCTACTTTACTGAAAAACTATGCACAGGCATTTAAAGAGAGTCGAGATTTACACCTCGACTTGAGTGACAGTGAAAACCCACATGATGTGCTAGCAGATTTACTTCAGTTGAGCAGAATGCAGTTTGGTTCAAAAGAAACGCGTCATGAGATTAATAAGCTTTACGTCAAAGCAACAGAATCTGAGTTTTGTAGCCATTTTGCACAATCCCGTGGCCGTGCTGGTCGCGTATTAGTATTTAATCAGGACTATCTATTGTTATTAACCAACTTAGCCATTGGTGAGCAAGATAAACTTCGTTTCCACGAGTTAATCAAAGCCTTTGAATCAAGAGGTGTATTTTTCGATAAACAGAGCCAACAAGCCTTAATTAAATTCTTTGAACGTATTGGTAATGTTGAACGTATGAGCGATAGTGGAGATGCAGTCTATGTTAGAAAAACAATTTGAGAACTTTTTAACTGAGCAGTTTTTAAAGTTAAACGAGACAAAACTGCAGCATGGTTACCGTTATCAGTTCCAATCGCCGGATAACAAGAATAGCCAGCGTTTATACAATGCGTTTATCCGAAAATGTGATGATCAATTAACGGTCAAAAACACTACCATCAGAGCATTGAAGTGTGGTCATACCAAGCTTTTACCTGTACTACACAGTGAAAATGACATTGGTTATTCTGAGAACTTTATCTCACATTTACGTGATGAAGTGGCTGGACAGCAAGGTGATTTTAAAGGTTGTGCATTGTTAGTTATTCATAACAGCATGCTAGACACACTAATCAACTCTGCTGAAGATATCGCTCAAGACAATAGTGTTTGGCACCCAGAAAAAATCAAAGATGCTTTAAAAAGTCTAATCGATCCCAACGCAAAAGACCGCAAAGTTTCTGAATGTTTGCTAGATCACCGTTTTTCACAAATAGTGGATGATGGTGCAACCATGTTTGGCTTTGAGGAGCTTTACACAGCGATCTTAGATGGGGATTTGAAGTTTCATGAGCTTGGTTTGTTAGATGACCCTGAAATATTGAATTGGAGTGGTAAACCAGAGCAGATTAACAACCGTTTAGAAGAAAATAAAAAGCTATTTGATCGTATCAATACAGTAACTGAACGTTTTTCAACAGAGCTTGAAGAGAAGTTTGCGGAGAATGATTTTAGTGAAAAGTTTGTTGCTAAACATTTTAACGATGAAAATTTGGAAAGTTGGAAAACAAAGCTTACTTTTGCTGATTGTTTAAATGAGAAAAAAAATAACGTAAGCAATGTCCTTGAGCTCGAGTCGATTGATTCTCAGCAAATAGATAGGCTAGCTAAGAAAAGTAAATCAGATAGTAAAGCAGGGAAACGTGAACAACATATCATATTGCCGTTGCAACAGGGCCTGCAGAGCTTTGATCTGTCACTTACCTTTTTAGGTGGTAAAGTCGAGAAAAATCAACTTACTCTACAGCATAACAAAGATCCAAGCATTGAGATCCAGCAGCCTAATAATAGTGGTGGAAAACGTAGTAAGGTTACTGTTACGGGGGCATTTACAGGTGAGCCAACGTATTTTAGTTTGGTCTTAAAAAGAGATAAAACAGCAGAGTGTTATAAATTTCGTGTTTTGGTCTTAACAGCAGATAGTTTTTACTTACCTTCGTTTGAAAATATCTTCCTAATTGAACCAAATAAAAAACGTATAACGCTACAAACAGAAGATAACAGCTTTGTAATTGCAGAGCAGGGCAATAAAGCTAAACTAGAGCAGTCTGGGCAATTATTCGACAATCAAGAAATCAAAGAGATCGACTTTGAATTATTAGCTAATGAGTCAAATGATGTGGTCTTTGAAGTGACTAGTCCGGTTGGTAGCTTAGTCTTTAATGTCGAAGGGGCTGTAGCGTCTGATTCACTCTCGTTGCCGCTCATGTTAGATACAGACCGTTTCGTACATTTATTTAACGACGACTATTTTGCATGCTTTAACCGTAACAAAAACAAAGTGCTACTAGACAATAAAGAAGTTGCACCTAAAGGGCGACGTTTAACACTGTTACAACGTGAAGCAGACTTTTTAGATAAGCAGTTATTAAATCAACATGTTGACCCACAAAACAGCGTAGAGCTAAAAGCGATTGAAGCAAACTACCCTGAAGTTTACCTGTCATACCTAAAGTTATTTGAATACTGCACAATCAATAAAACACTACCGAGTTTATCTAGTTGGGGTGACGAGTTTAGAAAGGTTGTCTCTCAATTGGTTGATGCATACAACCAAGCGATAGCTGAAATTGGTTATGATGTAATGTTAACCAAAGCAGAAAAACTTCTCGTTAATATCGGGTATGCACAATACCAAGAAAACGAAGAATATCGGGAATATATAACTCCATTCCACCCCTTAGTGTTGGCTTATCACTTGAGCCTAGCTGAAGCAATAGTTAGTGATAACATCAATGATAACAGCAGTTTTAAAACACTACCCAAAGTGACGTTAAAGCGCTTGAATGCGCGTGGTTTATTGCCTTTTCTGTACCACCCTAAACATGAGTTTGCTTTTACCAAGCTAGAAAAAGACAACTCTATGTGGCTTGAGCTAGTGCCTCATCAAGAAACAAGTTACAGCTACGTACGTAAATTGGTGAAAGATAAGGTCACAGAGTTTAAAGATGCCTTTAGTTCACTATTTACTGCAGGTAGCAAAGCCACACTGATTATCAACTCGGTAAATAACCATAAAAATGTTGAACTGTTTATGGGGCTGGTGGATTACGTTAAAACGCAAAAGGACAAAGTCTGCCATATCCATGTGAACTTATACGATGATAAAGAGACACGCTGCGAATTTGACCGTTTTGCAGAAACAGCCAGTTACGACGAGTTGAAAAGGTTATATGGATTAGATAAAGGAGCACTGAAAGAACAAGCAGATGCCATTATCGACCTATTACGTACACGCTTAACTTACAGTAAGTTTCGTAACGATGAATGTGAGACTAAACCGCAAGCGTATGCACACCTAAGTTTTTTCAGAAATCATCATAAAGTAGAGCCAACAGATGTAAACGTGCTAGAAGAGCTTAGTGGCGTAGTTTGTCACGGCTTATTGGCGGGCGAAGCAGCCGACAACAAAGAGGAAAGCTACTTCACTGCATTTGGTTTGAAGAATGTTGAAACTAAAGATAATTCGCACCTTAGCATGGCGCAGCGCCTTAATGGTTTGATTAAACCTGCCCGTAAAACGAATGTGCAACACGGTCGTGCTAACTCTTTAGCTTTAGCGGTGAGTGATGACTTTAAAACACTACTTGAGCGCTCTTACGATAATTCAATATGGACCACAATTATTGACCCTAAAGTCACCTTAGACTTTTTTGAAAGCGCTAAAGATATGGTGCTGATCCATTACTCAGATAATTACACTAACTCAACCAACTACGATGCGATCACAGTTACCAAAGAAACGGACCTGTATAAAAAAGTATTAGAGCAGGACGAAGGTGGCATTATTGAGGAGTTCAATGCCTTCAACGGTGAGTGGTTACTCAAAATGATCACTGCTAATAGCAATGAGCGAAAAGAGAAAAAGGGTATTATTGGCGCCTATAAATACATCAATTGCTTATTAGCAAAGTCCGATATTATTTGGGTTCCGTTATCAGTTGCTGAGATGGTTCGTGTAGCCGGTAATATTGGCTTGAAAATGAATGACAGTGATTTTTCACGTAATGTAAATGGTTACAAATCCGGTGCAATTTCAGACGATGTGCTGTTTGTTGGCTTTAAAGACAATCAACTTTACTTACTTCCACTTGAAGTAAAAGCAGGGCTAAAACAAACTCACAATAAAGGGGTAGAGCAAGCCAAAGAGCTAAAACGTTATTTAACTGAAGATATTTTAGGTCGTGATGATTTAGCAGGGCATCTTTACCGCGGTTTGTTTATGCGTCAGATACTAATGCAGATTGATAAATACAAACTGTATAACCTTTATCAACCAGATTACTTTGAGCCACTCTTAAAACAACGTGAATGGTGGCTGCAGGGCGATTACCAATTAGCTGAACTGCAAGAGTACCCTGAAGGGTTCTTGGTAGCGATGGTAGAGAATGACACCTTCTTTGAAGCAAGCTTTGAGGAGGTGAAAAATATTCTTAAAATTCAACTACCAAGCGCTAGTTTAAATCACTTAGTAAGTACTCGGCTAACAGACCTAATGGCAGATGCTTGCTCTGATACATTAAGTAAAATCCCAGAGCAATATCTGTTAGCTGAAACTACTCATGTAAAAGTGGTAACAACTAGCTCTGTAGAAAATAGTAATGAGATTGTTAATACTAAAATTGAACCTGAAGAGGTCATAAATACTCCAACAGTTGAGCGATCGTCAGAAAATCAGACAATTAACGTACCGGATTCAACCATAGCGCATGATCCAAACGATAACCTAAAGGTCCTGGTTGGTCATAATGTACGTGATGATGGGGCAGTTTTCTGGGAACCGACTAATACTGCCAAATTCATGAATACCAACTCTGGCATTATAGGAACAATGGGCACGGGGAAAACACAGTGTACGAAAGCGGTAGTGACACAGCTTTATCGTGATCAACATAAAAACGTAGATGGCAGTCCAATCGGTATTCTGATTTTTGATTACAAGTCAGACTATGTTGACGATAAGTTTATTAGTGCGACAAATGGGAAGAAGTTTAAGCTGTTTAAACTTCCTTATAATCCACTAAGTCTATTTGGTGATACGCCAATGTTGCCAATACATACAGCAGCTGGTTTTTCTGAAACTATGTCAAAGGCTTACGGATTAGGGAAAAGGCAACAACTTAAGCTTGAGAACCTTATTTTAGAGGCTTATGAAGCTGCCGGTATTCGCCCAGAAGATCCGAGTACTTGGTCAAAACCCGCGCCGACTATCGAACAGGTTTGGGACCTATTTCTAGATCAAGAAAAAGTAGAAGAAGATTCTCTTTATGCCGCTTTATCCAAGTTGGCTCGATTTAAGATATTTGAAACTGAACCAGAAAAAATGGTGAGCTTATATGAGCTAGTTGATGGCATAACTGTTGTTGAGCTTGCAGGGTACCCTCCTGAAGTACAAAACCTTGTCGTAGCACTAACTTTAGATTTGTTTTATTCACAGATGCAGAAGAAGGGGAAACCTGAAGTGCAGGGTGATTTCCGCCAAGTGACCAAGTTGGTGCTGGTGGATGAAGCAGATAACTTTATGTCTCAGAACTTCCCGAGTTTACGCAAAATCTTGAAAGAAGGGCGTGAATACGGGGTTGGTGTGATTCTATCAACGCAAGATATTACCCACTTCAAAACCAGCGAGAATGATTATTCAAGTTATGTTCTTAGTTGGATTGTTCACCGTGTGTCACAGATAAAAAATCAAGATATCAAGTCGATTTTTAACAAAGATGATAGGCAAGAACAAGAAAACCTGATGAAGTCTATTCGTGAGTTAGAAAAACACTACAGCCTCTACGTGGATGGAGATAAGAAGATAACAAAGATTAAAGACAAAGCGTTTTGGGAGTTACTGAGTGACGCCTGATCAGCTTAAAAAAGCAGTTTTGGGTGTTAAGCGCTGGTCGCGTAGTGACCAACGTGCACCGAATAAACCAATTATGATGGCGTATGTTTTGTCTCAGTATTTACATGGGCATGATCAGTTCTTCTTATATGAAGAGTCGTTCCATAAAGAGGTACAAGATCTGCTAAAACGTTTTGGGCCTCAACGTTCCATTTATCATCCTGAATATCCATTTTGGCGTTTAAAAAATGATGGTTTTTGGACTGTAAATAATGATGAAGATTGCAAGTCTCGCAAGAGTAATACAGATCCATCAAAAGCTGAGTTATTTAAACATGGAGTAACTGCTGGCTTTAACGACCAAGCTTATGCCGTTTTAAAAGGAAATCGCCAATTAACTTTAGAGTTGATTGAACTGATTTTAAGTGAGAGCTTTCCTGAAAGCCTTATCACGGATATTGCTACACAGTTAGATGTTGAATTGGTGACACGGAATGTGCAAAAGCGCGATCCTAATTTTAGAAAAGAAGTACTCCGTGCTTATAACTATCAATGTGCTGTGTGTGGCTATGACCTTAAAATGGATGAAGTAACTGTTGGTTTAGAAGCTGCACATATCAAGTGGAAGCAGTTTCATGGACCCTGTGATGTAAACAATGGGCTAACACTCTGCGCAGTGCATCATAAAGCTTTTGATAAAGGGGCGTTTTCAATCACTGAAGATTTTAAAGTGAAGCTGTCAGAAAGTCTTAATGGTGGAGAGCAAGCACAACGTCTATTTTTTGATTTCGATGACAAATTCATACGATTACCAAAAAGAGATAAGTGGTTGCCAAACGTAGCGTATTTGAGTTGGCATCAGAAAGAAGTATTTAAGTAACTCAGGTAATTAAATTACTAATAACTTTATAAATAAGGTAATGAAATGGTTGTTGAAACGCAAATTGATGCAAGTCCAACAAAAGAATTTTTTATTGAAATGTTAACTCGAGATATACCTCTTGATCGCTCAATCCTTGATTTGATTGATAATAGTGTTGATGCTGCAAAATCAAATGGGACTAAAGATCCTGAAATAAGAATTACAATGAATGAAGATAAATTTCTTATTTGGGATAATTGTGGTGGAATTCCATTAAAAATAGCAAAGGATTATGCTTTCCGATTTGGCAGACCAAAAGAAAGAGAAAATACATCATTTTCGGTAGGTCAGTTTGGGGTTGGAATGAAGCGAACTTTATTTAAGTTAGGTAATAGTTTTCGTGTGATGTCTAACTCTGAAAATAATCCATTTTCTGTAGATGTGGATGTTCAGCAATGGAAAGGATTGGATGAATGGAAATTTAACTTCACTGAACAGATTGCCGAAAGTTTGCGTTGTGGTGAAACGATAATTGAAGTAAACGATTTATTCCCATCGGTTTCTGATCAATTTAATCTTGAGAATTTTGTTTACATTTTAGGTCGAGAGTGTTCCGTTGCTCACTTTAAATCGATAAACTCTGGTTTGAAAATATATATAAATGACAAGTTGGTCGATAATTTTGAAATTAAGCTAAAGTCTTCGGAAGAATTGAAACCAGTTAATTTTAATTTCGAAAAATCAACTGTTAAAGTTAAAATTACAGCTGGAATATCAGAAAGGAGCTTGAAGGATGGTGGTTGGTATATAGTTTGTAATGGGCGATTAATATCTTCTGCAGAGCAAACCACTATTTCAGGTTGGCGCCTTGACGGTATTCCACAATATCATCCCGATTATGCTTTTTTCCGAGGGATTGTAGAGTTTGAGGCTGATGACTCGAGCTTGTTGCCTTGGACAACAACAAAAACAGGTGTTGATAAAGATAACTTCATATATAAAGCTGCATTATTCGAAATGAAAAAGGTAATGAGAGAAGTTATCCCATTTCTACGACTTAGAGCTAAAGAAGATAAGGATTTTAAAGACAACTATATTGAATGTAAGCCTTTAAATGACGCAATCGAGGTTGCCCCATTATTACTGACTGGCGATATTAGTGATGAAGTGAGCTTCACCTTCCCCGAGCCTGCAATTCGCAAAGCTAAGCCTAGCGAAGCAACAATCCAATACAAGGTTTCGTTAGAACAGTTAAGTGCAGTAAAAAAATCACTAGGGGTTACTACCAATTATGAAGTCGGAGAAGAGACTTTTAAATATTATGTACAGTATGAGTGTGATTAATGAGTAACAGTGGGAAACTGATTAATTATGGCGTGAGGCCTGCTAAAAACATCGAAAGAAAGATGATGAGAGATATGTTTTTACGCTTGTTTCCTTTTTGCCCTCTGCCTGACTATCAATATGTTGGTTTGGGTGCCAAATACTTCGTGGATTTTTTCTTATTCCATAAATCATTGCACATTGACAAAATGATTAGTATCGAAGGGGACACCAATAATCGGAAAAGGTATCATTTTAATAAGCCGTTTGATTGCATTGATATTAAATTCGGGCATTCAAATGCAGTTCTTCCAAAAATTAATTTGGATTCAAAAAGCATCATTTGGATGGATTATGACTCTCGATTTAATATAAGCATGTTGGATGATTTATCTATCGTCATATCAAAACTACAAAGTGGTTCAATTTTTTGTTTAAGTTATAACTCAGAAGTATATACACGTGATGAGTTAAAAGATTCTTCTGGAAAATTAGCAGCCGATGCTTATAAACAAAAATTTACCGAAATAGTTGGTGAAGATAACATTCCGCAGTCATTTGATGAACGAGGTTGGACAAGACAAAGTAACTTCTCAGGTTTTTTGTATGATTCAATAATTGCAAGACTGAACCGATCATTACAAGAAAGAAATGATCGACTAGTAAATGATGAAGAAAAACTACAGGTCAGGCAAGTTATGTATTTTGATTATGCAGATGGTAGTAGGATGGAAACATTAGGATTTGTATTATATAAAGTAGATGACCTAAAATTAGTTGATGTTTGCAACTTTGAAGGTTTGCCTTTTTTTAAATCAGGAAAGGAGAGTTTTACAATTAAAACCCCAAACTTAACACAGAAAGAAATCAGACATTTGTCAGAAAAGATGCCAAATTTTGATATAAGTCTTCTAGATGAAAATATATTTTCTGTAAAGGATGTTACTGCTTTTAGTGAATTGTATAAATATTTCCCTGCATTTAATGAAATTGAAGTAATGTAGAGGGTAAAGCTTACAGGAGTTTTATTGCTTAATAGTGAAGCAATTCCATTTTTAGGTTGGAATTCAAACAATGGTCATATGTACCATTGTTTGAATTTTGGTATCTGGCTATAATTTACTTGCAAGCACTTCTATAGATTTGTGATTTCTCAGTGAAGCAATTCCATCCTCAACATGAGCAGCCCAAGCTTGTTGGTATTGCTTGGCTTCTAATTCTGGGTAGTACATCTTTAAAACTAACTCAGTCACATCACTAGTTTCACCTAGCCACGTAAACTTATCCAATACTAATGAGCCATCGAGTTTCGCTTCGATGAAGTTGTACCTAAAATCACTCTCTACAGAGCGAAAAAAAGCAATACGCGCAGATACGTTTGGAGTAACCCCTGTATAGCCTTTTAGCTTCTTCAGCTGTTCTTCTGTAGTGCGGGTCAAGTTCATGCGATTAGGTAGCATTATACAGCCTCCTTGGTAGGCTCTTTCCAGAAGTAACCTTGTTTCAGTGATGAAGACTTGGTTGCACCATCAAAGCAGATTTCGTAAGTGCGAGCGATATCATCTTGAATCATGCGGGTGTAATTTTTATCGATCTCGGTGTCTGTCGATAGAATTACAACCTGGTGACTTGCTGTTGGGAAGTAGTTCTCAACCAGCTTATCACGGTGGTGCGAATCCAATCGGCCAAGCGGCGTATCGATAATAATTGGCAATTTACGGCCTGATGTTTTACCTAGCGCTTCAAGGATAGAAATAGCGTAAATTTGCTTTTCACCAGCTGACATCGCTTTACGATTGATCTTAATACCGTGCTCGTCGATTAACTCAACATCAAATGTTACTGGATTAATCGTAGCTGAGATTTTTAAATCTTCTTTTCGTGCAAGATTTTTATATGAAGCCACAAATTCGGATTCAAGTTGTTTTACGCGAGCTTTAGTTAACTGCTCTGAAAACCTATCTAGAAGTAGCATTGCATTTTGGGCATTTGCGACGCTACTGTCTTTATTTGCCTGCTCTCTATTTTTGTCATGAAGCTTTTGAATTTGTCTCGCTGTTTCAAGCGCTAGTCGAAGCTCTCGTTTCGCATTTTCTAATAAGTCATGGTACTTAATAATCAGTTTTTCTTTCTTTTTATCAAGATCTCGTACATCAGAAAATAGTCCTTGGACCTGCTCTTGCTCTGGAGCACGTGCAATGTTGTTGGATGCATTATCAATGTCATCTTCAACTTGTTTTAAGCGAGTTCTAGCTTCATCAAACCGGCGGAGTGACTCTGAGGATTGCTGGTTTACTTGGTAGTCTATGGTGGCGGCCTGACGGTCAGATATATCAAGCAACAGACTTTGCTGAGAAATATCACCTAAATGGTCTGCGAGGCTATCTGTGATGGCTTCCATTGCAGCTGGAGCCGACCCACTTAGGTTGAAGGATAGTTTAGCTCGTAGTGTCTCAAGGAATGAATCTAGTTCTTGGCCAAAGTTTTGTTTTTGTTTGATGCTCTGTTCTTGCTTGATCTTCTCAAGTAATGAAAACATTGTATTTGGAGCAAGTGAAAACGGTAAGCTAGTTTCCATTTCCATACGGATCTGTTTTTCTAACTCGACTTTCTCTTTTAGTAACTCATCAACTTTTAGTGTTTCGGCTTCACGGGTTTTCGCCCATGCGCCACCACTTTGTGAAAGTTTGTTCTCTAAGTTGAGAATGTCATTTGATGTGAGCTCTATTTGAGCGTCAACAATATCCGCTTCTCCACGTAGCCTTTCTGAATTACGCTCATGTTCGATACGCTTGGTATCGAGCGAATCCATTTCTTCGCGGATTGATTGAGTAAGCGTTGAGGAGCCTTGTTTCTTTAGGTAAATACTTAAATCACTCTTAAGCTTCCCAATAACATCTAGCCCTAGTAGGCGACGAACTGCCGTCTTTAAAACCTTCCCTGATTCATCTTCAGCCAAATCAGCGATTTTTTCACCATCAAAGAAGAAAAGATCAGCGATGCCAGTTGGGATTAATTCGTTTAAGAAACCTTGGCATTGTTCGTAATTGAGCTCGGGAATGGGAAGGCCATCTTTTTCGAGGGACAAATTGTCCTTCTTGTCTTTTTTCCAACCACGAATAACTTTGTATGTGTTTTCTTCACCGTTTTGGCTGTATTTAAATTCCAGTTCAATAGATGCATTGTCTTGAACACCACCGTGCCCAACACCCTTATGGATCAAATCACCTAAAGCTTCAATATACTCGCCATTCGACATCAATTGGCCAAACGATTGACGACCAAAAAGAGCCAAACGAACGGCAGTTAGAATTGATGTTTTACCTGCACCGTTTAAGCCACCGAATAAAATGATCGGGCGTTCGGTGCCTTCAATAGCGCCGTTTAAACTAAGACGAGCAGGCGCCGGACGTAAATCTATTTCGTGGTATCCACGAAATACTCTGAAGTTGTTTAACGTTAATTTAGTAATCAGCATGACTTTAATTAAAACTCTTTTAGTAGCTGCTTATCGATATCAATCAATTGTTGATTGTAACGGTCAATTTCTTGCTGGTGAATATCAAACTCTGCCTTGCTTTGTAGTGAGGCATGCTTTTGTTTGATCTCTTCAAGGCTTCCCCAGTCTTGCTTCAGTAGTGAAGCAATCTTATTGTTGATTCCGCTACGTCGACTTAGACCTTCCATTGAGACTTCAAGCTCAATTAGCTTCATTATCATTTCAGGTGCAATATCGAAATCTTCACTTAGCTCGTTGATAATTAGGGCATCATCTTTACCAAAACTTGCATTGTCGTCATAAACCCAATCAAGATCGTAGCCATAAACCTCATTGAAAATAGTCGGTAGGGAGTCATCCCAGTCAGGCTCGTTTGGATCGTGGATCCATTCTTGGCGAATAGCATGTAACTCTGGAACTGTTATAAGCTCAATTTCACGACCTTCAGATTTGTATTTCTTATCGAGCTCCAACAATTCACGCAACCACTGGCGACGATATTTTAGCCAGTAAGGGCCGGGAATAAATCGGATTAAATGCCAAGCAAGTTCTGTAGGATTCGGGTGAGCAGGGGTGCTTTTAACTAACTGATAGGAGTAGTGTTCAAGCAAGTGACCGTCTTGATACAGTCGAACCTGGGTTCCATCATCAGAAATTTCAAGGTGTTGCCCTTCGCCAAGAGTAATGCTACTTTTTACATCCTCAAGAGTTTTTAGCTCGTTACCTTTGTATGATGCTTGGTTTGTCACTTTCCCTGTACGACGCTTAAAGTTTCGGTATTCATCCTTATTTTTTGGAATCCCCGTTTCAGCGAGCATATCTCTGAATTCTAATAAAGGTGACATCCAAGATTCACCGTTTTGAATCAAACTTTCCATAGCGCGGTCTTTAGTTACCACGGTACATGTCCAGCATCCAAAACGAGAATTACCACAAGATGGGGTGGTTTCGTCAATAACCATTGGGCATTCCCCCTGGCCTGAAGAGTCTTTATAAAGATTCCAAAGAACTAAGTTTTTCCCTCCCCAAGGGTTTTCCCACTCAAGATCGTACCGATTGCTCCAGATGTTTTTGATGCCATAAGGTGTTTTTTCGGTTGTTAGATGGCAGAGCCTTAAAATTTTCCACACGTCATCCACACCCCAAGTATCGATGGGTGTAAAGATAAACGCATTGGAAAGAGTTGTATGGCGAGCCAGACGAGAGCCGTCAATTTTATGCTTTGCAATTACTTGAGCACGAGAAGCACTTTCATCACTACGCGAACCTAAAACCACAATAACTTCATCAAACTGAGATACTTTAGATTTTATGAAATCACTGACAGGGTTTATTTTCATTCGCTCTGTACACCATCGGAAAGAACGTGTGGGTGCAGGGTAACCTTTGCCTAATAGACTAGACCAAAAGGTTTGAGAATCTTCAGGGACAACTTTGTGACAAGTGATCGGCAGGTTGTCTCGCTTGGCCCCTTTGCTAATAGCGTCTAAAGAATTGTTAATATGATTAACAACCACAGGGGTTTCGACAAGCGTATCGGAGGTCACAACAAAAACAGGTTTTGAGCGTTCTTCCTCTTTAAGGCCAAGTAGTGCCATGTAGATCAAGGTCATTATTGCAGATGAGTCTTTACCTCCGCTGTAACCAATCACCCACGGTCTTTTATCTGCACAATAGACGCGTTGGACGTCAGCAATATAGTGACTGAGTTTATTGTTTGCGAAATCTTCAGTGTTGATAAATTCTTGATATTCTTCGGCGAGATCTTCCGCCAATTGTAGCTCGTGTATCATGATAACTGCTTCTCTAGAGCTTTTTCTTCTGGGGTTAGTGGTAACCCCAGTTCAATTTTTAGTGCGTTGGCAGTTAGCTGAATATTCATTGTCGACTTACTCAGTTTGCCATGGTTCATACTGCGTTTTATCCATTCAGGATTGGTCTTTAACCAGTCTACGTCAGCTAGTTTTTGTAATTTCTTTTTCCAATCTTTAGGCTCTTGGCACAGAAGGTGTTTTCCTAATACGCCAATTGCATGTAAACCAACACCGTGTGCATGCAAGTACTCTTGACGAAGTTGTGCTGGTGAAATTTCTTTATCGATAACTAGTTGCCAATCTTTGATGTACCGTGTCACTTCTTCCCAAAATTCCGCAGCTAATTTTTTTTCTTCTTCGGTAAAGCCGTCTTTTGGTCCTTTGCTTAAAAGTGCTCTAGTAGATTGCTTTATGCTACTTAAGGTAAAGAGCTTATTCGATTTAGGACTGATGTTGGATTTTTCCATTTCGGTTAGACCAACAAATGGCTTTATATTTTTTGCCAATTCCCTTGCTAGTTCTGAACTTTCATCACGATGATCGTACAACGTGCCCAACGATGGGCTTGGTTTAACCGCATATTTATTTAAGTCCGCGAACATTTGTTGGCTGCGGCCCAAACCTTCATCAATGAAAAACAAAACAGGGATATTGTCTTGGCCTAAATCAGGGTTTTCTCGAAGTGCTTCTTCAATCGCTTTGCGTCGGTGTTGCCCATCATTAATCAAAATTTGAGCATCCATAGGGATCTTAAGTGTTCCTAGATTTGGTGCTCCATCATGATCATCGAACGATATATCAACACCTACCGATGCGGTCAAAGCGGAGAAGACGTATTCTTTGGGATTGTCTAACAAGTATTTGACCATCTCAGGAATACGAGTTTTATTTAGGGTTCTTTGAGCTCTCAGCTCGGGTGGAACGTCATCTTCGTTGTAGCTGAAAATTTTAGGGATAATCCTAAGAGGGCAAGTCGCAATATAGAAGGGGCGTCCTGCTTGAATACCTCTAACGGCAGGGAAAGAGTAACAGTAGCCTGAATCCTGATTTAGCATATTAGCCTCTATATATGTCATTTTAATATGACATATATATTAGTCGGTACGTTATTTTTTGACAAACTAAAGTTTGAGTTTGTTATGTTAGGGCTGGTTTTGTGCGATAAATAACATGAGTATGCCAAAATTAGCGTCGTATTTTACAGCGATGTAATTGAGATTTCCATGTTTTACCTAATTTTTATGAAGGTTTCTTCGTTACCAGATTGAAGCCTTTAATGTGCTTATTGTGTTTACCCAGTAGCGCTTCAAACTCTGCTCTGTTCATTTGCGCTTCTTCGTTGGAATCATAATCCATTAGCAACGCTAAACGCTGGTCAAAATTTTTCTGTTTTTTATACTTCTTATCGTTAGTTTGTATGTATAAGTGTTTGTTGAGTAGTGGCGGCCTACGCTGTTCATTTACGTAATCGAAGAAGTCGATGTCTTGCTCAGCCATCTTGATTTTTATACGCTCAGTTAAAAAGGGCACCGACTTTTCAAAGGCATCATAAGCGGCTAGGGTGAGTTTTCCTGATGTGATGTGAATCTTTATGAGATCAATTTCGTCACCTAGTTCGCCATACATTTGCAACCCTGAACCTACGTATACTCGTAGCAGTAGTGGTAAGTCATCGATAAGGTCTCGATGTAGGATCAGTGAGTGCCCTTCGTTTAGCAGGCTTGCTGGTAGTTGGCCGTGTGCTTTCTCGCATTGCTGATGAATTAAGTCGGTGTCGGCAATCGCAAACAGTAATTCCGCAGCTAGGTTGATTGCGGTTTTGTAATCATCAAACAAGGCTTTGATGTCGCGCTTTAGGGGTTCTGGTTGCAGCGTATAGGGTTTTCTTTTTTCAAACAGTCCCATAGCAAAGTAGAGGAGAAGATCTTCTTTTCGGCTCTTTTCTGCTTGTTTAAATTCTTTGGTATCAAACATCTCTTGCAGTAAGTTAAAGGTTTTTCTGTGTGAGCCTATTAACTCAAGAATTTTGTCAGATTGTTCAAATTCATCATTGGCAGGAATACGCCCTAGTTCTAAGCAGGTGTTCCAAAAGTCATTAAACAAGTCTTGATGTTGAGTAATAAGCAGTTTGGCTTTGTCTTTGGCTTCAATAGGCTCTGGTGACGTCAGTTGCTGCCATTTGTGGCGGCGTTTGTATTTACTTTGCAGGTACTGTTGCTCTTCCAATTTGTCTTTGAAGATATAGAAAATACCAGGTGCGACGGTAATGGCTTCTTCTTGTAAGCTTCTCTCTATGTACGCTTTGATCTCTGATTGCGCGTAGTATTTTTGGAAGGTGTTACGAGAGGTGATGACCCCATCTTTATAAGGTTTGAACTGAGCAATGTAGTTTTCGTTAGCCAGCATGACAGAAACCACTAGAAACTTGTCTGCTAGCTCCCATGCGTCTAGTAGGGCTTCGAGTCTGTCATCTTGATCTTCTATTACGTTAAGAACAAACCCTATGTTTACGATATCAGAACTGGATTTGTCGTTGTCGGGTTGAAAGTTCGGATCCCAACCCAGAGCATCGAGGCCATGTGCTTCGAGCTCTCTTAAATCGTCTCCGCGGCCACAGCCATAATCGAAAATTGAGTGTTCGCCTTTTAAGTAGCCATGTTTAACGAGAGTCTTCATTGGTGCGGAGAGTTCATGACGCACGATGGCGGTTCTGTACCTATCAATCCCAGTTTCTTCTTGCGTTGTTACAGAGGAGCATCGGAATAGTCGACCATCGACAAGCTCGTAACCATTGCGTGCTATTAGGTTTTCCCAAGAACGTTTAAAACCAATCAAACGGCTGTTTTCGTACAGGCCTGCATTCTCGCCTTCTTGTGTGAGTGAAACGAAATGTTCGTAATATTCACTTGTTGGTAAAACCATGGTCTCTTTTCTATGTAAGATCGGTGGGTTTTCAGATTCGCGATAACCTGTAATTTTGTGGCTTAGTTTAGAGAGGTCGACATTGAGGCTCTGTTCTAATGCGGGATAGGAATCAGTATAAAAATTAGGGTAGTGGAGAAGAGATAAACGGAACTCTTTTTTAAACAGCTTAACGAGGTTCCAATCATCTTCATCTAAGTTAACGGCTTTTGCTACGGCAGGAATGAACTGTATCAGTGCATTAGGTAGCGCACTGAATGCATCTTTATGAAGGTAAATCGCATTGGGCAGTTGTTTGCCCATGTTAACCTCAGCCACTAATTTAGAGAATTGATTCACATCCATGTTAGTTGCTCTTTTTAATGTTTATTAGTTTAAAGTACCGAATAGATGCTGTGTGCATTTGAGACATGTCAGTTGATGAGTTGTGAGTTCATGGCGAATTCTTCCAAGAATTGAAGATTCTTAACTATAGTGTTTAGTAATGTCTTTTCAATACCCCCTAAGGCACAACTATGTTGCTTCTATCACTTTTCTTCATCACGGTCATTGGTTTTCTAGCCCAAACTACCGGGCTTTGTATGGTGCGAGGAGTGAAAGAAGCGACAAGCGGAAAACCAGTATTTTTAATCTCAATTCTTTTAAGTGGGTCGTCTGTTTGGTTAGCAATAGCTATCGCATATTTTCTGGAGCAGCCTATTCGCTTGAATAGTAACTTTCCCACGATATTGACGGCTCTTGGAGGGTTTATTTTTGGTTTAGGTGCGGCATTCAATGGCGGGTGCGGAGTATCGACCATTAGTCGTTTTGCCCGAGGTCAGGTAATGATGGTAGCAACAATTCTAGGTTGGCTGGTGTCATGGCTTTTATTCGTTGATCTCTTTACTGATAGAGCAGGGAAGGCATATTTAATCTCCCCCGTTTTGCACATAATGATACTAATTGGTTTATCAGTAATACTACTTGTTGTTGCTTCAAAAAGTGATACTAAAACTCGTAAGCTTTGGTTGTCTATGCTGGGGATCGGTGTCATGGCAGGGCTAGTATTTATTTATGAACCTCATTGGACTCCCAGTGGGTTGTTAAAATCTGTCGGGCTATCGGTATGGAATGGAAATGGAGCTGCTTGGCCAAGATCTGAAAGGTTCTACTTATTCTTTTTTCTTGTGCTTGGCATGGCCATAGCGGCTTTTGTAACGAAATCATTTAGGTTTGAATTTGTGTCATTGATTCAGCTAACTAAGTATTTCTTTTCAGGAACATTAATGGGATTGGGAGCAGTTATGGCCGGCGGCGGAAATGATTCACAGTTACTAGTCGCATTACCTGCGCTATCCGCTGCTGGTCTTGTGGCTACATTGAGTATTGTTATTGGTATTTTTATAGGATTGAAGTTGTTGGATAAATGAGGTGTTAGTAGTGTGCCATTTATCTATTTTAGTGCCGACGCTCTTCAGCTAGGTAGCCACTATTCATTGTTACCTACTCCAATCGATTCCGATACGTGCTTTCAAACAAGGTCTTGTAAGGCCTATCGTATTATTATCAAAAGCATCGCACCTAGTTTGGAATATTGGATATTCCAGCCTGACTTTGGTGGTTGCGATAGAATCACTATCTAATTGTAATGTGACGTAAATGATAAGTTAGGAAGCCATCCAAAGGTTACCCTAGCTTGTTCTCTTTGGCTTTTCTCTGTTCTTTCTAATTATACAAATAGGCGAGTTCTAACTATGGCAGGTGCTTCAATAGATGCGATTGGTGTGATCAACCAAATCAAAGATAATTTGACCGATCGCTATGATAATGGTTTTCCAGTGCTTAAGGAGATCATTCAAAATGCCGATGATGCTGGTGCAAATACCTTAACAATAGGTTGGAGCCAAGGTTTTAAAGACGCCGATAATGAACTGCTTAATGCTCCAGCGATTTTCTTTGTCAATGATGCGCCTCTAGAAGAGGAGCATCGCGATGCGATCTTGTCTATTGCACAAAGCTCAAAAGCCGCTTCAAAAACATCTGTTGGCAAGTTTGGGTTAGGTATGAAAAGCTTGTTTCACTTAGGTGAAGCTTTCTTCTTTATGTCGGAACAGTGGCTACAACAAACTTGGGCTGCTGATGTGTTTAATCCCTGGGATAAGTATCGCCCTAAATGGAACGAATTCGATCGTTCAGATAAGTTACGTATCGAAAAGCAATTAGCACCTTTGCTTGGCGAGAAAGACAAACCATGGTTTATCGTGTGGGTTCCACTGAGAACTCAAGCCCTTGTTGATGCCAAAAACAACAATATGATTATCAACAATATCAGTGATGGCCATTCCTTACCTGATTTCTTCTCTGAACAACATCTAGCTGAAAAAACATCTGAAATTTTGCCTCAACTCAAACATCTCAACGACATCGTTTTTTATAAGGAAACGTTACGTGGTGAGTTTGAAACTATTACGCACATTACTTTGGAGCCAGAGTCGAGTCGAAGCGCTTTTAATGGGGAAGAGATACTTTCTAACGGAAGTATTAATGCGATGTTCAGCGGCCAAATACGTGCCCAAGTACAAGATAATAGCCATGTTTTAGAGTATGCGGGATGTGAGCAGATCATCGCTGATTCACGATTGAAAACACTGAAAACGGCAGAAATGGGCTGGCCTAAAAGCTACCAGTTTGATAAGCACGCACAAGAGCCTGTAGAGGCACTGGATAAGGCTGAGCAGCATGCAGCGGTTACCTTTTCGCGTTATAAAACCACTGGGCAAGCGTATTTACGAGCCAACTGGGCTGTTTTTCTACCTCTTGCAACTACTGATGAATTAGTCTCGGTTCCCATTGATGGTGACTATGATTATAACCTTTACCTCCATGGTTATTTCTTTGTCGATGCTGGTCGAAAAGGCTTACACGGACATGAACAATTAGGTCAATCGGTTAAGCTTGACGAAGTCAAAAACGACGAGAAGCGTCTAAGAGAGGTATGGAATGTAATTTTGGCCAGTGAAGGGACGTTTAATCTGGTCTTAAGTGCATTAGATGCATTTTGTCGTCAATTTAATCTTTCTCATAAAACTACTTCAACTCTAACTGAAGCACTGCATCAGCTATTTGTAACGAAAAATACTTACAAGCGTGAAGTCGTAAAACCAAATAACTGGTTACTTGATGTCGATGAAGCTCAAACGTCATGGAAGTTACTTGATTCACTAGCGCATTGTATACCAATACCTAAACCTCAAAATAATGATCAATCACGTATTTGGTCTACGTTGCCAATATTAAGACAACTTTTGAAAAGTAAAACCTTATATCAGAAGTGTGGGTATGAATTTTTGACCACACGAAATACCGATACAAACTGGACGCCTACACTTGTGGCAGAAGTGTTAGGTGAAGATATAAATCATGTGTTTGAAAAGTCCATTTATATTGAGTATTTAAGTCAGTTTGTTGATTTAGTGAGCAGAGAGATTACTGAGGTTGAACTCAATACCTTGTTGTTACCTTTATTCAAAAAAACCTTAGCTGAGCAACCTTTAGTAGAGCTTTCGACTAATAAAGGACTGGTGGCTGTTTTGCTTACACACCTTAGTAAAGATCAATCAGTGGCTATCCCGATTGATAAAGATGATCAAGATATTTGGGATGTGCTCTCGGGACTAAAGACAGACAAATTATTGGTTCCGAGATTTATTGCCACAGATAGTGATGGTGAATATGCAGTTCTGGCACAGGATGAGCTGTTATCTCTGCTCGCTTGTATAGACACCTATATCAATCAGCACCAGTCTAACTTTAGCCAACAACAGTCCTCAGCTTGCGATAGGATAATCGACTTTGTTATTTCTAATGCTGACTCTAATATTGAGATCAAGATTTCGACGTTTTTTCAGCTATGTAGACACCTGAAACTGTTCAAAGTCGATGCCATTGGCTCGATTCAAAAAACCAAATATCGCTCTTTGAATGAATTATTGGACTTGAAAAGCAAGCGACAGCTATTTGTTAAAAGGGGCGAGCGAGCATTTGGGATGGGGTTCGCTAAAGAGTTGGCGTCAGCAGCGCCTGATATCGAGCTGTGTTTCTTGAATCAAAAGCTGGTAAGTATGTTAGAAGAGTTCAAAGAAATTGGTGGCTGCACAGAATCCAATTGTTTATCTCTGCTTGCTACGTATCCAGCCCTCGGTTCCAAGTCAGGTCGTTTGACATTGCTCAAAGAGTTGTCTGATGAGTTTAAATCGCTGGATGAAAAGCGAGGTTTGCGGTATCTGATTCACGGCAATAAAGAGGATGACCTCAAATATCCTCTTTGGAAAAGAAACAAAACCACAAAAGCCGTGTGGATGAAAGTATGGAAGATGTGTCAAACAGGCGAGCTCCCTGGTTGGTGTCAATTGGACCCAGAATTTGAACAGGTATTGAGAGGTCCGCATGAAGAGTTTATCGGTATTAAGGAACAGTCTTACCAAGGCATTATTGATGTCTATCGGTTAGCGTTACCTATGTGTGACTTTTCAGCGTTTGATGACTGGGAATTAAAAACACTCCTGTCTGATATAGGGGCTGAAGAGCAAAAGGATTTATGGCGTTCAATGCCGATACACCTCACTAATACCGGGGAGCATGTAACGATAACTACTGATTGTTTGATGGAAGGGAGCTCGGACGTACCGTCTGAATTAAATGTCACTATCATTCAGCGCTCTGAACTAAGTGAAGTTGCAGCATGTCAGAAAAAGTGGGTAAACAATGGCCAACCTATTGAACTAATTGATATTGCATTGATGCAAGAACAGCCAGCAAACTTCGCCTCATTCATTCTTGAACAGCTGTGCATTATTCGAGATGAGAAAACGGACGTTTCCGATGAACTTCACGGAAAAATTGAGGAAACACCGTGGTTAACACTAGAGGAACCAAATCATTGTGTTGCACCTAATCAAATATTGAAGTTTGGACTGAGTGAGCTACCTGCTTCAACAAAATTATGCAGTGCTTCAGACAGCATGATTTATCATATTTCACAATTGTCTAATGGACTTGTTCAAGACAGTCAGACTAAAAGCGAATTGGAACGCTGGATTATAAATAACAAGGCTGCAGTTGGTACACGATTGGTCTCTGAGGCTGCGAAAAAACAAAACTACGCTTTGGGCAAGTTGGAAACCGTGACAGAAACGGTTGTTGTACAAGCGTGCTGTATTCCATATTTGTCGGAAAATCTTGTCGGTTGGCTGCTTCTTTCCGAGCTGTTTGAGTCCAACTATCTTGTACCTTCAGAAAATAAACAACAAATGCTATGCAATGAAGTCGATGCTAGTATTTTGTTTACTTCGCTAGAAAAAATTGCTGACCGTGGTCAGGATGATTTCGCAGCTGAATTAAGAACACAACTGCTTGGTGCACTGTGTAAAGCGCAAGCCGGTGTCGAGTTATTGCCTCAAGTACGCTTTCGAAATCAACTTGGATTATATGTTAACGGGTCAAACTTAGTGTCTGACGTCCCTCAAGTGGCACCAAAGTTTCTTATCGATCCCGTTGAATATAAAGTCGTTGAACCCTATTGCAGTAAGTCATTTGAGCAGAGCTCTTCGAATCAGGCCACAAACATTGTTGAAGATGGTAGCAATGCAGAAATACTGAGAAGTTATTTTGAGGATTGGGAAAGGCGTGTACCAATGGACGCTATTGCCACTTTTATGACGCTGTTTACCAAGCAAGAAAGTGTTGAAAGTTTGGCAAAGGGTTATCTAGTGAATAGCAACTTTGAAGCGATTCGTAAAATATATCAGAACAAGTGGGACCCGATTAGCCGAGGGAGAGGGCCGTATTCTGGTCAGCCCTTTAATACCTTATACAAAAGTATCGACTTTGAATTGTCGATATGTGCTGAAAACGCGACATTTATGAATTCCATTTTTGGTCATCGAGTTGAGGTTGAGCTGATAGGAACACCAAACTCGCTGCTTATACACCAAAAATCTAACGCCAAGCTCAAACGGGTTGAGCTTAGAAAGGTGGATACAAACAACATTGATAAGGAGCGTTTGATTCGTCTGTTGGCGAAAGGCGTGGAAGATCTATTCCAAGAAGTATTTGGCGCTGTCTTGCGTTTTGAAAATGATTTTCTCAAGAGTTTTGGGCACTCAGAACAAACGGATATTCAAGTGACCCGTCAAATTATACTCAATAATTTGGTGCCTTTGTTGGAACGTTTACAGGTAAGAGAGGAAGGGCTGTCGGACTTGCAACTTGAGTACAACAGGGAAACTCGAGTGCTTGCGTTAGCGGACCAATCGGTGAAGCAAGATCGGACTAAACTTTCAGTAGTTCTGGCTAAAATACAAAAGGTGATGGAAGATAATGCCAAAGTTCAAACTCTAGTGCTTAATTCGGTACGTAAAGAGATTAGCAAGCATTTTCAGTACTCTCCAAATAGTGTTCCTTTTGAGCTGTTACAAAATGCTGATGACGCATTGAGTGAACTTTCAGATATGACCAAAGGTAAAGCTGAGATTGTTCCGAGATTTGACGTTAACCTCGAAAATGGCAATGAATTAAATTTCTGTCATTGGGGGAGAGAAGTTAACTACTGTTCGAGTAACTATTCAGCTGGAAAAAATAGGTTTGAACGCGATTTAGAGAAAATGGTGAGCCTGAATGTTTCTGACAAAGCCGAAGGTAAAACAGGTAAATTTGGATTAGGCTTTAAGAGTGCACTATTGCTTTCAGACACACCACGTATTGTGAGTGGTGATATTTGTGCCGAAATTCAAGCAGGGGTTCTACCCAAAATACCAGAAAAAGCACTAATGGCATCGTTGACAGAAGCCACAGAAAGGTACGCGTTCAATAATCAAATTCCAACTCTGATTCAACTACCAAATTGTAAAGTACCAACAGAACAATTAGCGTCGATTCTAAGGCGCTTTGAGAGTAGCGCGGGCCTTTTAACAGTGTTCTCTCGCCATGTTCGCCAAATTAATATTAACGGTAAGCGTTTCGAATGGATGGGTGCAGCCGTTAACAATCTGCAGGGGGTAGCAATTGGTGACGTCAAACTGCCAACAAATAAGGCCACTCAAGGCGAAGTAAACCTTCGAAGCAGTAAGGTACTTTCGGTGACGACTGCTTCTGGCCAGTTTATATTTGCGTTAGATAAAAGTGGCTTGGTTTCTTTGGAGGACCGAAAGAAGCTAAGTAGCTTCTGGGTACTCAACCCTATTGATGAAGAACTCAAACTAGGCTTTTGTATTAATGCTCAATTTTCGGTAGACATAGGTCGGTCTCAGTTAGCGGTTGATAATGATGACAACATTGCGTTGGCTAAGCTGCTAGGGCAGGAGCTTACTGTGGCCTTAGAGGAAATGTATCAGAGATCATGCCAGTATTGGGATGAGTTTGCAGAGGAACTGGGACTAGGTGAAAAAGCAACATTTACTGGTTTCTGGCGAACGGTTTGGAATGTAATTACGACACAATGGCCCAATCAACTAGGTGATCATAGTTCGAAAGCTGAATTGATAAAGAGTATGTTCACTTGCTCGAATGGCCTTATTGATTTCTATAAACGTCATCCAGCACTTCCGACGAAACTTGCTGGTGAAGAAAGTAAACTAATCGATCTGAAAAGTGTTGAAATTGGAGCAGGACGTTTGCTCAGTGCTGTATATTCTTCTCTATCTGGGCATGAGCGACTATCTAGGTTATCTGAACAAAATCGAATCGTTTCTAATGAAGTTTTTGATGTGCTTGAGCGAATAGGATTTTCACCACTTAGTGGTAACCTAAAAAAACTGGAATTAATTGAACTCATTAAAGACGATCTTCCGAATTATGAAGTTCCACCTACAAAAGCGTCTTATTACGGTCGCTTGTTCGACGGTAACTTTGAAGAGCGAATCTCAAAGTCTAATGCCACCATATCAGAGACACGAGAATTAAAAGAGCATTTCTCGCAAATGCGTTTTTTGAACAACAATAAGATTGGCGTTTATGTTCCATCTAACAAGTTGCTATTTAAGGGAGTAAACGAATACAGCTTATTGAATCGTTTTGCACCAACCACTTCGATTCTCAGCGAGGAATACGACAGTGATGGTGAAAAACTTGCTAATTTAGCTCGCTCTGAATCCGAGTTCGAACCTTATTCTTGGGCACATCAGATAGAAAGTGACGATAAAGGCAAGGGTGGAAAGCAAGACGGTTTGTGTTCTTACATAGTTGATGGAACCCACACTGCGACCCTGCTCAGCAAGCTAAAACAATCTCGACCTCATTTCCTCAAAGAGGGTATATTTGACCCTAAGGTTCTTGATAAATGGCAATGGGATATTGATAAGCAGTCTCGCTTTATTCGCCTTTGGATCGACTCTGAAGCTGATAAGGCGCAACACGTCAGAAATGCCCAGAAAGAGTTTGTTCCTAATGTTGATGATAGTAGCACTATCCTAGAGAACATCGTGGAGTGGTGGAACGAAACAAAGGATTACCACTTAGTTGAACACGATAAATTGCTGTATGCCCAATCTATGCCATGGGAATTAATGGCAGAAGATTTTGCTTTAGAGCAGATAGAAACACGAAAAGGTTGGTTAAAGTTGTTCTACCTAGGCTGTTGCCAAACCTTGGCTTATTCTAATGACGCAGCGAATAGAAATGTCATTGAATGGTTTGAAAATCATGGGTGGTGGGACAAGTTAGCTCAACCTGGTGGGCCAAAGCCGGACTATTGGAACCAATTGATGGAAGAGTACCTGAAAACAGCAAAGGTTAATGAGCGCTATAGAGTATGGGTACAGATTCTACCTTTGTATCGTTTTGCTACAAAGCTAACAGACTATGTTAACTTGTTTAGGAATGCATCGTTCATAAATAACCTCAATGACCTATTGCAGCCCAATAGTTCAAGCCTACTATCCGGCTCGGGTATTGATGTCGCTGAACTCAAAGGAACGTTAGGAATTGGAATCAATTTTATTCTACGAGAACTCACAAGGCACTATGTTATCGAACAGGAATTTAGCTCTTCGACTCATAAATATGCATTTGTTTTACCTCTGAGGCTTAGAACCTTGTTAAACAAAATCGGAGCTGGTTTAAATACAGAAGCTAATCCGACTAATTCAGAGCAGCTCTATAGTTTTTTCTTAGAAACGCTTGTTGAAGATGATAGCCACTTTGGACTGAGTTTTGATATCCCTTTTAGAGTACTTTTGAATGATAGAAAGGCGTTTAAGCGCTGCTTTGATTTTGAGCCATTAGATTTAGGTGAGGCTGAACATGGATAACGTAGCACGCGTCAATCATCCGAAATTTGGATTAGGGAAGATTGAATTTGCCAAACAAGAAACATCACTGGTCAGATTTGAACACGGTTTTGAGGAGTGTTTAAACAGTGACCTTGAGCCTGTTGCTGATCTCAAATCAGATATTCAGTCTGGGAATGCCGTGAAAGCTACGGATCTGGCTTTAAAGTCTTTAGCGAGCTCACTCAAGAGTATCAATGAAAGTTGGAGTGTTTTCTCGAAGTCGAATATCAATTTGTTACCTCATCAGCTATGGGTTTGTCATCGTGTACTCAGGCAGTGGCCAACCAATCAGTTAATCGCAGATGATGTAGGGTTGGGGAAAACGGTTGAAGCGGGGTTGATTCTTTGGCCTTTGATTGAAAGAAAAAAAATCAAGCGTTTACTCATATTGACCCCTGCGCCTTTAGTTGAGCAATGGCAACTGCGGATGCTTGAGATGTTTGATATTAGGTTAAGCATGTATGCACCGGAAAATGACACTGATCGAGTGGATTATTGGGGTGCAAATAATATGGTTGTGGCATCTCTACCCACGTTAAGAAATGACAAAAATGGTCGGCAAGAGCGCATGCTCAATGCCGAGCCTTGGGACATGCTTATTGTAGATGAAGCACATCATCTGAACTCTACAGAGGATAAAGGCGGAACTCAGGGATTTAGGTTGATCCAGAGCCTTGTTGATAACGGTAAGTTTGAGTCTAAGTTATTTTTCACTGCAACGCCTCATAGAGGGAAAGAGTATGGCTTTTTCTCGCTGCTTCAATTGTTAAGACCAGATATTATCAACGCTAGGAAAATGTCTGAACATGAAATGCGTCCATTTGTGAAAGATGTCTTAATCCGAAACAACAAACAGTCGGTGACGGATATGAATGGCGAGCGACTTTTCAAGCCATTAACGGTTTCCTCACGAACTTATGCGTACAGTGAACAAGAGCAGAACTTCTACGATCTACTCACGAAGTTCATCGTTTCTGGTCAGGCATATGCCTCCTCATTGAGTTCTCGAGATCAGCGAGCGGTAAAATTAGTACTAACAGCGATGCAAAAGCTGGCTTCAAGCTCTGTTGCTGCTATCGAGCGAGCATTAAAAGGTAGGATTGAGAAACAAAAACAAGGTCAGAAGCGACTTGAAGATATCGAACAGTTACAAAGTGAGTTAACTGAACAGTTAGAAGTGGATGATTTGGGAGCTGCAACCCCTAGTTTTGCTGAAGAGCTGGCTCTTTTAGAAATTGAATTTATCGAAACCTCGACTCGTGTTCAGTTAATGACTGATGAACTTCCACGTATTAAGGAGCTGCTGCAAGCCTGTCAGGATGTTGAATTTGAAACTCGAATTACGACTATTTTAGATATTCTGGAGACAGAGTTTAAAGATAGAACCGTTGTGTTCTTTACTGAGTACAAAGCAACACAGTCTCTATTGATGGGGGCGTTAAACAAAAAATATGGGGACGGTTGTGTAACTTTCATCAACGGCGAAAACAAGTTGTATAACGTGGCTACTCAACAAGGAGAGAGTGCCGATTACAATACAGACCGTTATACAGCCGCAAAAATGTTCAATGAAGGCAAAGTGCGTTTTATTATCTCTACTGAGGCTGGTGGGGAGGGGATTGATCTTCAAAAGAACAGCTACTCCATGATCCATGTAGATTTACCCTGGAACCCTATGAGGCTTCATCAGCGTGTAGGACGTCTCAACCGTTACGGGCAACAAATGCCAGTGGAAGTCATTACGTTACGGAATCCAGATACAGTAGAATCCCGCATTTGGGATTTACTAAATTCAAAGATTGACCTGATAATGCGCTCAGTTGTTGGTGCAATGGATGAACCAGAAAATCTTATGGAGCTTATCCTGGGTATGGCTGATAGTTCCCTCTTTAATGAGCTATTTGCAGAAGCTGTTATACGGGATAATCCAGACTCATTGGCTTCTTGGTTTGACCATAAAACTAAAACGTTTGGTGGAGAATCTATTGTACAGAAGGTGCAGGATTTAACAGGACGAGCCGAACGGTTTGATTATCAGGACTTAGAGGATGTTCCTCGTTTGGATCTTGCTGACATGAAGCCATTTTTTACCCAAATGTTGGCTATGAATCAGAGACGCTACAAGTTTGACGAGCTAGGTGGGATGTCATTTATTACTCCCGTTAGTTGGTTAGGTGAGTTCCGAACCAAGCGATCTTACGACCAGATCTACTTTGACCGTAAAGCTAAGCAAATAGATAGCCAAGCAGATATTATGGGGTTCGGCCATCCGATGTTGTCTAAGGCAATTGCTCAAGGTGAACAAATTTCGGGAAGCTTTACTTACGTTGAAAACCTAGCGAATGATTTGATTATATTCAAGGTTCAGGACCAAATCACAGGTACAGATGCGTCGGTGAAAAGCAGCATAGTTGGAATTACAGTTGATGCGGAGATGCATTGCTATATTTTGAAAGATGAAGAGCTAATTCATTTGTTAAACGATATTGTGAAAAGTAGCGCTTTAGAAGGTGTGGGGAAAGAGCATAGTGAAATGCTATCTACTCTTGAAGTTGCAAAAGGTTTCTTGTCTGAGCATGTATCTCGCCTAGGGTTACCGTATAAATTGCCTGCTTTAGAGCCTTTGACTGCCTTTTATAAAGCTTAAAAGTTAAAGATATACCTTAATCTATAACTCAAATTGTACTTACTAAGAGCTGGGAGCGTAGTATTTTATTGCTCTAGACTAGGTGGCATGAGGTAGTTTTTAGGTCAGTTTTTTCCAAAGTAACACCAGAAGTAACATCTTAAAACTCTATTTTTATATTATTTAATTTAATCAATTGGATAAGTTGGATAGTAGAGTCCAGTAGCGACCCAATTCGTTCTTTACAAACAAGTAAAAAAGCCCACCTATCGTGGGCTTTTTTGTGCCTGTTGTACCGTCCTAAATATGGTTGACACATTTCCAACATGAAATTGGAGAGTGTCATGAAAACAACAAGTAGACGTACTCAACGAGATTATTCTCTTGCCTTTAAATTGGCAGTCGTAAGCCAAGTTGAAAAAGGCGAAATGACTTATAAGCAAGCTCAAGAACGTTATGGGATCCAAGGTCGCTCTACCGTTTTAGTTTGGCTTCGTAAACATGGTCAACTAGATTGGTCTAAAGGAATAGAACAATCGAGAGCGTTAGGAGCGACTATGTCAAACTCTTCCTCAACTCAAACCCCAGAGCAACGAATCAAAGAACTCGAGCAGCAATTAGAAGAGACTCAGCTCAAAGCTGAGTTCTTTGAAGCGGTTGTAAAAGTCATGGATCGAGATTTCGGTGTCCGAATCTCAAAGAAGCGCAAGGCCGAGTTATTAAGGAAAAAACGGTCAGAAAGTTGACCGTCACTAAAGCTTGTCACTTCATAGGTATTACACGACAAGCTTTCTACAAGCGCTGTGTTGCAGAAATTCATCAGACAAAGAAAGATGAATCAGTACTCGGTTTTGTGAAGGAGCAAAGGATGATGCACCCTCGTATAGGAACTCGTAAGATCAAGTATTTACTTGCTCAGAACGATATTGAAATAGGGCGAGACCGCTTATTCTCTCTGCTGAGAATGAATCGATTATTAGTGCAGAATCGAAGGGCTTATCATCGAACCACAAACAGTAATCATCGCTTTTACTGCCATCCGAATCGTGTCAAAGAAGGCTTAATACCGGAAAGACCAGAGCAATTATGGGTTGCCGATATTACTTATCTAGCAACGCGGCGTGGTAGTACTTATCTCAGTTTAGTGACGGACGCTTACTCAAGAAAAATCGTGGGCTATCACATAAGTGATGATATGAAAGCTCGCACGGTCAAGCAGGCCTTTTTAAACGCGTTGAAAGAACGGAATAATACAGGTGAGCTTGTACATCACTCAGATCGAGGTGTTCAGTACTGCTCTGTTGAATACCAAGAGTTGCATCGACAGTATGATGTATCTTGCTCAATGACTGATGGCTATGACTGTTATCAGAATGCGTTGGCAGAGAGGATCAACGGAATACTGAAGATGGAGTATCTGTTGAATAAGCCTAATGATTTAGATGAAGCAAAGAAAATGGTCGCCGAATCAGTAAAAATCTATAATGAATATAGGCCTCACACAGCTCTAAAATACAAAACGCCCGATGAAGTACATCGAGCGTTTTAGTCAATCAAGTGTCAACCCATATCAGGACGGGTCATGTCGTCTTTCAGCTAAAGCAACCGCTTTAGCTGAAAGACTTGAGTAGAGCTCTAACCTCGAATGATCATTTGCTCACGCTCAGGGCCTACTGACACCATCACAATTGGCACACCCATCAATTCTTCGATACGTGTAACGTAATCTTGTGCCGCTTGAGGAAGGCTCTCAAACGTGCGACAGCTCGTGATGTCTTCATCCCAGCCAGCCATATCTTCATATACAGGCTTTAGTTCAGCCGTTTGTGGCCAAATCGGGTTTTCAGTGTGCTCACCAGAGTAAGCGGTACAGATCTTAAGTTCAGACAAACCAGACAGGCAATCAATCTTAGTCAGTGCGATTTCCGTTGCAGCTTGCAGGTCAACACCGTTGCGAGTTGCTACTGCGTCGAAGTAACCCATATCACGTGGGCGGCCTGTTGTTGCGCCGTATTCGTTAGAGCTTTCGCGGAAGCTATCTTGCTCTTCCATTGCAGTCACTAGCGTACCAGTACCTACAGATGAGCTGAACGATTTAGCCACAGCAATAACGCGCTCAGGGCGAAGGGCAGGTAAACCACTACCGATGCCTGCGTATGCAGCGGTTACATTTGAAGATGTCGTCCAAGGATATTCACCGTAAACAAGGTCGCGACCTGCACCTAACTGAGCTTCGAACAGTAAGTTCGCGTCTTGCGATTGCAGTGCTTTAAGCGGCTCAGTTACGTTGCAAATGAATGGGCGCCAAGCTTTAGTCACTTCAAGTAACCATTCTGTCATTTCAGAAGCAGTCTGAGAGAAGTCACATTGTGGGTATAGCGCTTTAAGTTGAGGCATCTTCCAATCAAGTAAGAATTGAATGCGTTGCTCCAAAATTTCAGGTTGATTCAACCAGCCAACAAGAATGCCTTTCTTCATCACACGATCGCCGTACGCTGGTGCAATACCTTGACGTGTTGAGCCATAAGCGCCATCGCCTAAACGTTCTTCTTCAAGCGTGTCTTCAAGGGCGTGTAAAGGTAGACACAGTGTCGCACGGTCTGATATCGCCATTTTCACTTTGATGCCAGCTGCTTGTACTTCTGCAATTTCTTCAGTTAGCGCAGCAGGGCTGATCACCATGCCAGGGCCAAGAACAGCCGTACAATCAGGATTAAATATACCACTAGGCAGTTGATGCAGTTTGAATGTACCGAAGTCGTTTACTACGGTATGGCCGGCATTGTTTCCGCCTTGAAAGCGAATGCTAGCAGAAGCTTGGTCTGCTAAAAAATCAACGATACGGCCTTTGCCTTCGTCGCCCCAGTTTGCGCCTACAACAACAATAGATGGCATAATTTTTCTCCTGACTGATTGAGAAATCATGTTAGGCCTACAAAGTGGATAAGAGAAATTAATTATCTTTATTATCTTGATAAGGATTTCATATATCATGTAAAAAACCTGGGAGGGATATGATGCTCGATATTAATTTGTTGAAGACGTTTGTGACGCTAGCGGAATATAAGCATTTCGGAAAAGCAGCCAACGCACTGCATATGACACAACCTAATGTGAGTTTGCACCTAAAACAACTGGAACAACAAACACGCATCAAGTTGATAGAGCGAAGTCCGTTTCAACTGACTCAAGCAGGTGAAAGGTTACTAGAGACAAGTCAAAGAACATTACTCGAACTGCAGATTTGTCAGGCCGATCTCAACGCCATTAACGACCTTAAAATAGGCACGTTAACTATTGCCGTGAGCGACATCATCTCTCGATTCTTGCTAATTCGCCCGTTCCAGAAGTTCAAAGCGCAGTATCCGGGTATCGACCTAACGCTACTGAACACTACGTCATCTCAAGCATCGAGTTTAGTTAAGAACGCTCAGGCGGATCTTGGTTTTGTGATTGCGAAAGAGCAACACAACGAGTCGCTCTATTTTACTAAGCTTCAAGAGCTTTCATGGTGTGCGTTAGGCGATGGCTTCGACATGCAATACTCTGATAGCAAGACAGGAAACGAGGTTAAAGATGGCGATATAGAGACAGAACTCACCTTGATTCTACTTGGCCACGATACGAGAACCCGTGACTTCATTGATGAAGGTTTACCAAGCCTTAATCTACCCAATCATAGAGTCATGGAAGTAGGGAGTGTCGATGCTCAAATCGACTGGGCAGAAGCTGGGTTTGGAGTGGCCATCATTCCTGAGTTTGCGATATCCACTAAGCAGCATTTGAATTCAAAGGTTACGCCATTGACCAATTTCTCTAGCACCAGCCTAGGCTATATCGTGAGGCAGAATCAAGTCTTGTCTAAAGCGACCAAGCAGTTATTAGGCTGGGTGAATGATGAGATTACTCTGCTACAAAGCAAATAAACGCCATCACTGACTTAGAGTTACCTGAGCCTGCCAAGTGTCGGCTTTTTGTGTTCTGTTAATCATCGCTTTCTAGCATGCTAATTCGTAGGTGACTTCCCAAAATAAAAGGGTCGCTAATGAAGTGCTTGGTTGATACGGTATAATTCAATGATATGAAAGTTAATTTAGTACGCGAGTTTGGTAAATAGAACATGAAAAACACTGATTTTAGTCTGATCCCGTATTTTGTTGTCATGATGGAAGAGCTCTCTATCTCGAATACCGCGAAACGTTTTGGCGTTACTCAGCCCGCAATTAGTAAGGCGCTTAACCGACTAAAAGAAACCTATGATGACCCGTTGTTTGTGAAAACAAAGGAAGGCTATAGACCGAGCAGTTTTTGTTATGACATCTACCCTCAGATAAAACAGGCCTACGATGCCTTTGAATCGACTTTCCCGAGTAAGCGAAAGTTCGACCCAACAAAAATTGAAAGGTCGTTTAACGTCGCTTGCATTAGTGGTGCAACTTATTCATTGATGAAGCGTGTATCCGATATCCTCTATGCGGAAACGCCAGATATAGGTCTTCATATTGACCCTTACTATACTGCAGACATCATTCTAGACCTTCGCCAACACCGATATGATTTGTGTATAGTCCATACGCCTATCAACGATCCGGCAATGGAATGTATTCAGCTCTCTAACGAACCTATGGTGGTTGCTTATGATAAAAACCACCCTAGATTAGGGAACGAGATTACGTTGGAAGAATACCTTGAAGAGAAGCATGTTCTTCATAGTATGTGGGATACCAAAGAATCGCCGTTAACCAAAACCAGTAAGTATGCGAAGAGTAGAAAGGTTGCACGAAAGGCGCCTGGCCCATTTGAAATGCTTGATATGGTAAGAGGAACGGATTGGCTTTGTATTAGTCAGAAATCGATACTTGAAAGGTATGGCTTGCTGGATGATTTTAAGCTGTCGCCTTTACCGTTTGAATCGGATCTTGGTACTGAATATCTGGTGTGGCACAAGAGTCGTAATGCAGATATGGCGCATTCATGGTTTAGAAAAAAGATTGTTGATGCCTCACAAAAAAAGCCCCAGTGGGGCTTTAATTAGTCAGTTATCTTTAATGGTCGGTAGCCGGGTTATCTAGCTGTTGCTTCGCTGTTTAACCCTTGCTCCGCTATTTCGCGTTTTGTGCTTGCATCTGCTGAATTAGCTTTTGCATTTTTAGCGTGTTGTAATTGATGTCTGCGGCACTGAAGCCTTGGCCTTGTTGCATTGGGTAATCGTTTAGAGAGCCCATAAACTTAATCACTTCTTGAGACATTGGTACGAATAACCACATGTTGTCTACCATCCAACGAGTGTACATGCCAGATTCTTTCGCTGCGGTTTCAAACGGGTCCATACGTAGGTTTGTAATTGAAGCCCAAGCAGGAGCTTGACGGATAGCTGATTGCATCGTGCCTTCCATCATCGCGAAGCTTGCTTTCCAATCGTTCCAACGAAGCGCATTGAAGTCACCGTTTGCAGAGAAGTAGAAGATAGTTTCACGGGGTGACTTTTCAGCCTCTCCTTCAAAATATGGCATAAAGTTCGAGCCATCTAGGTGAACACGCCAATCTTTATTATTTAGAGAAACACCTTCTTTAAGGTCTTCAACGATAGAGTCATTGCCGGCAGCGGCAGCTAGTGTCGGTAACCAGTCTTCTTGAGACATTAGCGCATTAACCGCAGAGCCAGGTTCGATTACACCAGGCCATTTCACGATTTGTGGAACACGCATGCCGCCTTCGTAAGTTGTGCCTTTCTCACCGTGGAAAGGAGATGTACCGCCGTCAGGCCATGTAAACTTTTCTGCACCGTTATCGGTAGAAAGGATAACAATCGTGTTGTCTGCAACTTCTAAGCGTTCAAGAGTATCAAGCAACGCGCCGACGTTGTCGTCTAATTGAGCCATACCATCAGCGTAGATACCTTGACCAGAAATGCCGCTGTAATGTTCGTTCAGACGAGTCCAAACGTGCATGCGAGTCGAGTTGTACCAGATAAAGAAAGGCTTATCTTCTTTTACAGATTTCTCCATGAACGTGATAGCCGCTTCGGTAAAGTCCTCATCGATGTTTTCCATACGAGCACGAGTCAGTGGACCCGTATCTTCGATTTTGCCATCAGAGGTTGCTTTGATAACGCCGCGAGGCCCGTAGTTCTTTCTGAATTCTGGGTCTTTAGGGTAAAAGTAGGTTTCAGGCTCTTCTTCCGCGTTTAAGTGGTAAAGGTTGCCAAAGAACTCATCAAAACCATGGTTTGTAGGAAGGTGTTTGTCTTGATCGCCTAAGTGATTTTTACCGAATTGTGCAGTGGCGTAACCTTCTTCTTTAAGAGCATCACCAATGGTAGGAGCCCAGTCAGGAATACCGTGTGCTGAACCTGGCATACCGATGGTAAGTAGGCCGGTACGGAATGGGTGTTGACCTGTCACGAACGAAGCACGGCCAGCCGTACAAGATTGTTGTGCGTACATATCCGTAAAAATAGCACCCTCATGAGCAATACGATCGATGTTCGGCGTTTCGTAGCCCATCATTCCACGGTTGTATGCGCTAGTGTTGTAGTAACCAAGATCATCTGCCCAGATAGCAAGAATGTTCGGTTGGTCTGCCGCAGCGACGCCTTGAGCAACGCTGAGTGCGCTCATTGCTAACACGGTTTTGGTTAATTTAGTCAAGGTAATGTCCTTTCTTTAGTTTCTATTTGTTTAGAAAGAAAATACCAATTTTGTATTAACTCAGAGGACTACTGGGTATGAATTCTAGTTACTTAGAGGAATAGTGGAGCCGTGATCAGGGCTAGTGTTTTACTCAAAATCAGAGACCTGCCCCAGAGTTTATTTCTTGATTAAGTGAGCCTTATTCATTTTCGTCCCATTTCGAAAACCAAATTCGCCGTTGACAAACTTTGATAATCAAACTAAATTTCAACTAATTACTTTGATTGTCAAATTACTTGTCAATCAAAGGGCTTTTATTAAAAACGATAATCTAACCACAAACATCAGCTAAGGACGCCATTTTGAGTTTTCCAACACGTCACCAACACCACTTTTCTTCACATAACAGCCAAGGTGAGAAACGCACGTTCTATGTCCTGTTATTGACCGTCGTTACCATGGTTGTCGAAATTGTTGCGGGCACTATTTATGGCTCTATGGCATTGCTTGCCGATGGTTGGCACATGGGGACGCATGCTGCAGCGTTTGGTATCACTTTGTTTGCATACCGATATGCGAAGAAACATGCCGAGAGCGAACGTTTCTCTTTCGGTACCGGCAAAGTCAGCGTGTTAGGGGGCTACACCAGCGCGATTGCATTGGGGATTGTGGCATTGTTGATGCTCGTGGAATCAGTGCATCGCTTCTTTAACCCACAAGCGATTCAGTTCAATGAAGCGATCATCGTTGCTTGTATTGGTTTAACTGTGAATGTGGTGAGTATGTTTTTACTTGGCGATCACCATCATGATCACGGACACGAGCATGGCCACGATCATAGTAACAATCATAGTAAGAATCACGGTCATTCACATAGCCATGAGCACGACAGCGACCATGGTCATAAACATGGCGAGCATCACGGACACCATCATGATCACAACCTACGCGCAGCCTACATGCATGTGTTGGCGGATACTCTAACTTCGCTGCTTGCGATTGTTGCGCTGCTGTTTGGTAAGTTTTACGGTTGGAACTGGTTAGATGCAGCAATGGGAATGGTTGGCGCATTCGTGATTGCTAAGTGGACGATGAACCTGATGAAACAAACCAGCCCAATCCTACTTGATGAGAATATCGACCAAGATTATCGTGACTCAGTGACCGAAACCTTAACGCCTTATGCGTCTGTCACCGATTTCCATATGTGGAAGGTGAGTGGACATCACTATTCGGCAGCGATTACTCTTGAATCAAACAGTGATAAAACCGTCTCTGAATATAAACAAATGCTCGCCAAGTTTGATAAGATTAATCATCTTACTCTTGAAGTGCATTCAAACGACCATGCGAAATATAGAACAGCTTAACCAAATACTGACTGAGTTCTACGATAAAATGTCTTCGTGGGAACAGTCTGTAGTCAAAGAGACGGGTTACTCCCTGGCTCAAGTACACACCATTGAAGTACTTGGTATGCATGGCGCGTTAAGAATGAAAGAGCTCGCTGAAAAGCTGGGCATCACCACGGGTACATTGACCGTTCAAATCGAAAAGCTGGTTAAAGCCGAATTGATCGAACGCCATGAACACCCAACGGACCGTCGTGCAATCGTGGTTGCTCTAACTGATGAAGGGCAGAAGATTCACGTTCACCACAATCAGCTTCACTTGAGCCTAGTTAATGAATTAACGCAAGACATCGAAGAAGATGAGAAAGCGGTATTACTAAAGTGCCTATCTAAGATGGTAAAAGCGTTTTAGTCAGCCTTAAGTTCGAACCCTAACTTATTAGCTACAAAGCGATTGATTAAGAAATCTAAAAATGGACCTGACTCGAATTGAGTAGGTCCATTTTTTCGCCGTTTTCGATCGACTATACAATCACCAATCGATGGACTCACCGTTTAAAAAACAAGTCAAAACCTCCCAATATTGCTCTTCGTTCTTGCTCCGCTGATGAGCCAAAAAAATGTCATTCACAGCCGTCAGATCAATAATTGCCCAAACTGTTTTAATTCAAAGCCTTAATAGCAAGGCGTTCAGCTATTTATACCCCGTCAAATATCTGTCTCTCAGTTTTATAATTCTATTAATGTACATGTAGCGAAAATGTGTTATTGATTAATCTGTCGTTAATGGGTTGGGTCTTCTTTGTTTGAATGTATTGATGATGTCACTACTGGCGGGCAGGGCCGCTGCAAAAACTCAACCCCATTACTGATAAAAAATCATAACAATAACTCGATCGCACTAGCCATATATCCATGCTTTGATGCGATCAATTAGATACTTATAGTTAATTTAGTAAAGACGAGCCATGTATATGAATATAAAGAAAAAGCTCTATTCGTTGGGGGTGTTCTCCATCTTCGGCATGATTTCATTGTTGTTTACCACATCTCAATTTGCGGACACCACCGCTAAAATGAGCGAAGCCAAACAAATTACCAAAGAACTTGAAGTGCGACTGCTAAACCTTCGTCGTAACGAGAAAGATTTCTTACTTCGCAGTGATCTGAAATACCTCGACAAGTTCGACGTAAATTACAAAAAATTCTTAGCGTCTGAATCTGAGCTTAATGCTGTGCTGAATGGTCTGGGTTTGGCCAACAGTACGCATTTGCGTGAAGATATCGAAACGTACCACACAAGCTTTGTTAACCTTGTTAAAGCCAGCCAAGTGTATGGACTAGCACGAGACAGAGGCTTGTTAGGGGAATTTCATGCTGTACTCGATAACATCAGTGCCACCGCGAGTGCTGAACAAAAAATTGAGCTGTATCTCTTCAATGATCTGATCGAGAAGGGTGAGTTCGCCCCAAGTGTTCTGTCTATTACTTCTAATGCGGGTGGCTCAGCTGCTTTGATAGAAGCAGCTCGTCAAGTCGTAGATCAGAAACGAGTGATAGGGTTAAAACATAACGAAGGGTTACTAGGGCAAGCGCGAACAGGTTCGCACGTTATCGAGACTCAATTCAAAGAATTCTCGGCCGTGTTAGATCAACAGGCACAGCAAGAGATGGATAAACTATCGCTGATCAACAACACCCTTTGCGTCACACTGTTAGTGGCGATCATTCTATTCAGCTGGTTAATCGTACGTTCAATCATCGGTAAGATTGAATCTCTACTTACTGTGATCCGTAATATTGTCGACTCGAACGACGTGTCTATTCGTGCGACGGAGAATGGCAAAGACGAACTCGGTAAGCTAGGCGAATACTTCAATCAACTGCTAGACCAGCTTGAAGGGTTGATTGCGACGTCTCAATCTAAGTCACATCAGTTGACACAAAGTACGTCGAGCATGCATGACGAGCTAGAGTCGGTCATCAAACAGTTCGAAGTTCAAGCAAACCACACCTCAACAATGACAACTTCAGTGCAAGAGATGGTACTGACTATTGGGGAGATATCAGAAAGTACATCGGTTGCCGCTGAAGGCGTTCATCAAGCGAAAGTGAATGCCGACAAAGGTCGTGAAGTGGTGGTCGATACTATAAATAACATTACCCAGTTGTCTGAACGCCTTTCAAGTAGCCAAGATTCGATTAGTTCTTTGAATCACCATGTCGATCAAATTGGTAGTGCCGTTAACATTATCCAAGGTATTGCGGAACAGACTAATTTATTGGCATTAAACGCAGCCATTGAAGCCGCTCGTGCTGGTGAGCAAGGTCGTGGCTTTGCCGTTGTTGCGGATGAAGTCCGAGCGTTAGCAAGCAGAACGCACCAATCAACCACTGAAATCACCAGTGTAGTCACTGCAATCCAGAGCCAAATGAATGCTTCTATGACAGAGATTGGCGAGTGTAACCAACAAGGCCAGCTGACACTTAAAGATTCAGAAGAACTGGATGCAAGCTTGCAACTGATCTTGAGTGATATGGAAAGCATTCAAGGCAACTCAGAACGTATTGCTTCAGCGATTGAAGAGCAGGGTGCGGTAATGACACAAGTAAGTGACTCAATTACTGAGTTGAATACCATCTCGAATGATAACAACGCTTCGGCGCAGCATTGCTTGGTCGAAGTCGATAAAGTAGCTGAGCAAGCGAACGATATGGATCAAGCGGTAGCACAGTTCAAGACGTCATAAGACTGCTAGAGCAAGTTAGAAACCAAATATGTTAAGTATTTGAAACCCAAGGCGTGAGTTCATAGAAAACAAAGGCGTGAATTATTCGCGCCTTTTTTGTGCCTGAAGGATAGGCAAGTTCCTGAATCGATAGAAATAAGAATAAGGCATTACAAAATAGACTTAAGTATCTGTGGAATAAAACTAAAATAATGACAGACTAACGATGAACGAACGCATTGACGTGAGCCATATCTTTGGCGCGTTTCAAATAAACGTTAAATCTTACGGAAGAGGAACAGCATGCACTACGACGTATTCAATGGAGACGCAGACGGTATCATCGCGTTGCTACAACTGCGATTAAGTGAACCAAGAAAAAGCGTACTCGTTACCGGTGTAAAGCGTGATATTAAATTGGTTTCTCAAGTTGCCAGTCAAATCATAGAGCCGGGCAATCCAAATGATGTCTCTTCCGTTACCGTTCTTGATGTGTCGATGGAGAAGAACCTGCCAGCATTGCACTCACTGTTAGATGCCAACATCGATGTGTTTTACTGCGATCACCATCGAACAGGGGACGTGCCAATCTCTGAGCATTTAGACACTCTGATAGACACCTCTCCAGAGAGCTGCACGAGTTTACTGATTAACCAGAAGCTAAATGGTGCACTCGTAGCTTGGGCAATCGCGGCGGCCTTTGGTGATAATTTAAAAGTAGTGGCCGCACAGTTAGCTGATGAAAATGGATTCGAACAATCACAAATTGAGTTCTTAGAAGAGCTAGGTACCTTGGTTAATTACAACGGCTACGGTACATCACTGAGCGATTTGCACTTCACGCCAGTTGAGCTCTACCAAAACCTTTATCAATATCCGAACCCGTTCGATCTTATGGATGACAAAGACTCGGTGTTTTATCGACTACGAGCTGCTTACCAGAATGACCGCCAGCAATTATCAAACCTTGCCCCTGCGTATGAAAGTGTATTCGCACGTGTGTTTGAACTGCCTGGTGAGACTTGGGCAAGACGTATCAGCGGTGTATTTGGCAATGAGATCGTGAATCAAGATCCAAACCGAGCGCAAGCAGTATTAACGAAAAACCAAGATGGCGAATCTTATACTGTTAGCCTAAGAGCACCACTATCCAATAGAACAGGCGCAGATGAAATTTGCTCTAGCTTTGTAACTGGTGGAGGAAGAAAAGCAGCGGCTGGCATTAATCAACTTAGCGAACTTGATAGAGGGAATTTCATTTCACTGTTGGACGCTTATTATTCGCCGAGTGTTGAGCGCTAACGAAAATAGCAGCGAGAGTGAATAGGGTAAAGAGAGGCCATTTGGCTTCTTTTTTTGTGTCTAAAGTCACCCAAATAAGCCTTTCAAAAACTTAGTTAGCATCAAATTCGGCACTTCACATTGTATGACATCAAAGTAAGAGTGATTATCAATTGTATTAATTCTGGGGAAATAGCACTATACGCATATTGAATCTTCAGTATTTTGAATATCCTTATAATGAATCTTGCCCAGGTCGACCTTAACCTACTCGTTATTCTTAAACACCTTCTTGAAGAGAAGCACGTATCAAACACAGCCTTGGCGTTGGACATGAGCCAACCGACGGTGAGTCGTTCACTACAAAAACTACGAACGGTATTCAACGATGACTTGTTAGTCCGCGCAGCCTATGGTTATGAGCTAACCCCGAAAGCAGAAGTCATCAAGCAAGACCTCAATTCTGTGCTCACACGCCTTGAGAAATTGGTCCATGGAGACGTATTTGAACCGGAGACGAGTAATAGTACCGTTCGGTTCTTTGGCTTGGTTCCTCAGGTTTCACACCTTTTGCCAAAAGTCGTGGCACAAATCCGCAAGCAAGCGCCGAATATGGTTGTCGATATCGACTCGATTCCTAAGCGACACTTTGAACCTCTGTTATCAGGTGATGCGCACTTTGTATTGTCGACGCATGAACCATTAAGTTCTGAACAAAACTTGTATCGAATGTTCGTAATCAGTCGCGATTATCGGTTATTGATGAGCAAAGACCACCCTCTGGCGGATAAAGAGATCACCGTTGATGATTTATTGAGTAGCCAACTCGGCCAGATCTCACTGCAAGGGGATAAGAAGCTCTCGATTGAAAGTCGTTTCAAAGATTTGGGCTTGATCGATAAGCAGCGTCAGCTATCGATACCGATTCAACTGTCTAACTTTAACGTCGCTCCAGATATGGCTGAAGCGACCGATATCATCTTTCACCTGCCGACACCTTTTGCTCAACAAGCAGCAAAACAGAGAAACCTTGTTTGTAAACGCGTACCCAAAGCGATCAGGAGCCCATCAGAAGACGTATATCTCTACTGGCATAAACGTTTCCACAATGACCCTATGTGTCGTTGGATTCGTGAACTATTTAAAGAGACATACTCCTAAGTTATCTGGCACATGAATGTTACGGGCTCAATGCTAATGAATTGAATATATTTTGTCTGCATTATTTGATAAATGAATAATCATAATGAATTTTCAGCATGAAACTTTCGTTGATTGGAGTGATAACTGGCTGTTTAATGCAAACCATTATCATTACTAATTACATATAAGAATAAATATCATGTCTGAGAAATCTCTTTTGATTCGCAAGCCTCTTTTAGTTCGCAAATCCCTTATAGTTCGCAAACCTCTTATGATTCGTAAACCCCTTTCGGTCGCAGTAGCTGTTATTTGCACCTCACTATCGGCTAACGTGTTAGCGCAAAAAGAAGCGCAAGCGACAGATGAGCAAATGGTTGTTACGGCAACTCGTACTGAAATGGCTCTAAAACAAGCGCCAGCTTCAATGTCGGTTATCACCGCTCAAGACATCGAAGACAGCCCTGGAATCACTTTGGCTGACATCGTTGCAGAATCAACGAGTGTGGAATCTGATTTTGATAGCACACGTGCTGGCCGTCAGATGATCTCTATTCGTGGTATGGATTCAGACTATACGCTTATCATGGTGAATGGCCGTCGCTTAAGCTCTGCAAGTGCCATCATTCGTGGTAACGATTTCGATCTCTCGACTATTCCAGCTGAGTCAATCGAACGTGTTGAAATCATCCGCGGCCCAATGTCTGCACTTTACGGTTCAGATGGTATGGGTGGCACAATCAACATCATCACCAAAGCTCCAGAAAATGATTGGAGCTCAACGATTAACATGGACACTTCATCTCCATTAGACGGCAATGGTGGGGAAGAATATTCTGTTGGTTTTACCACGTCCGGTGCATTGATTGATGATGAGTTATTTGCGCGTTTTTCTTTAAATCAAACCTCGCGTGACGCATGGCAACCATATACAGGTAATGGTCGTGAGAATATTACCGCTCTAGAGGAACGCGACACTTTAAGTTTGCTTGCCAACCTGACATGGAATATGACAGACAATCAGACGATTGATTTAGACCTTGGCTATAGTGACGATAAACGTGATGGTTTAGCAGAACACGCTACAGGTTCGAACCTAGTGGATAGTAATGTTGTACGTAACAGTCAAGCGATTACACACAGCGGTTTTTGGAACTGGGGTGACACACAAGTTCGTTACTCTCGTGAAAACGTGACAGACAACGATGCCGCTGATCTAGGTAACAATTACAGTAGCGATGTAGAAGAGCTAACTCAAATAGTAGAAGCGTCAGCAACGACTTATCTTGGTGATAGTCACACCGTAACTTTTGGTATGGACTACCAGTTGAGCGAATTAACCAACAAAGAAAACTTGACCAACGGTACATCAGAAGCGTATCAAGGTGCTTTGTTTGTTCAAGACCAGTGGTTGATGACTGAACAACTCACCGCAACCATTGGTGGACGTTTAGATAAGCACGAATTGTACGGTGAAGAATTCAGCCCGCGTGTGTACTTGGTTCACCAAACTACTAATGACCTCATCATCAAAGGCGGCGTGGGTAAGGCGTTTAAAGCGCCTTCGTTAACTCAAAACCAAGCTGACTACACTGTTAATAGCTGTAAGGGAGCGTGCGATTTATATGGCAACGAAAACCTGAAGCCTGAAACGAGCTTGAACTATGAAATTGCAGCAATATACAACCAACCACGTTGGAATGTTGAAGGTGCCTTGTTCCGCAACGAAATCAATGACCTTATTGATCGCGATGAAACGTACTGCGAGAGCGGCGGAGTGTTTGAATCGGGTAAAGGATGCGCAGACAGTTCTAGCTCTACTGGCTATGTGAAAGGGAAGCGTACTTATACCAATGTATCTGAGGCGGTGGTTCAAGGTGCTGAACTTACGGGTCAATTCCAGATTACCGATGAGTGGGGCGTGTCTGGTAACTACACGTTCTTAGACACAGAAGATAAGTCAACGGGTGAAGAACTGCTTGAGCGTTACAAGCATTCAGGTTTAGTTAAACTGAACTGGAGCCCAACTTTCGATCTGAATGCCTTTATTAGTGCGCGTTACCGTGGAGAGCGCAATATCGAAAGCGACTTAACGCAAGACGCATACACAACACTGAACATCGGTACGGTGTACAACGTTAATGATTCTGTTCGACTGCGCGCTGGTATCACTAACTTGACTGATGAAGCTGTATCACAAGAGCTAGAGAGTATGGGTTATGTTGAAGAGCCACGTACTTACTACGTAGGTATGACAGCGGACTTCTAATCAATCTGTGTTTGATTTGGTAGCAAGATACATATAAAAACGAAGAACCCACATTGGCTCGATACTCTATAAAGAGAACGGCGAGTGTGGGTTCTTTTTTGTGTGCTTGTATCGGTTTAATTCGTTTGGAATTGGCTTACCTAGATTTTTACACAAGTGACCAAAGCATTACCTGATTTGGTATCCCAAGGCAGCAGCTTGTCATAATCGTGCTCAAAAATATGAACCTCAAAGTAAGGCTTCAATATCTCGATCAATTCCTTAAACGAGAATGCCACCATAGGGTGTTCGTCATTCCATACTTGAGTTTCACCGGCAGTCGTTTTTTCGATGCTTAGCTTTAACGTTTGCTTGCTACCTTCGCCGGAGTAATACCAACCTGAGCGAAAGGTAAAGTCATCATGCTCTTTGTTGGCTGTATGTCGAACAAACAAGTCATTGCTTATCTTCTCTTTATCAACCACGTTGAAGCAGAAGACACCTTCGTGTTTCAAAGCTCGGTGCACGCTTGCAATGCACTCTTTTAGTCTCTCAATACCGTCGTTGTAATGGATGGAATACAAGAAACAAGTGATAAGATCGAGCGGTTCTGAGACCTCAAAGTTACTCATGTTTTGTACTGAAAAGTTAGCTTCAGGGCAACGAACTTGAGCAATGTCGAGCATTGGTTTATTCAGATCAAGGCCACTACTTTGATAGCCGTAATCAATAAAATGGCGAACGTGTGGTCCAGTGCCACATCCAAGGTCGAGGTGTGTTTTTCCTTCATTTCCAAAAATCTGATGTAACCTACGAACGCAGTCACTCTGCGCTTGGTAGTCAATATCGACACACATTAAATCATAGTAACCGGATAGGTCGGTATAGAGTGCGTTGGCGGACATGTTTGCCTGCAGCATTTGCTGAAAAAATTGGGGTGGCGCATAGTAAACTAGAACTTAAAAATAACAAGAAAATCTTGGGTCAACTTATAGGCTTAAATGACCTTTTCTTGATGCTTAGCAATTGTTTCACGAGCCACACTCTATACATGCACCTTCGTGGTTTACTGAGACTCTATTTTTTCCGTTGGATTTAGCACGATAGAGCGCGTCGTCTGTAACTCGAATCAACGTATCTAGGGAGTTGTTGGTACGAACGATGCAGCTGTCGGTAATGCCAATACTGACGCTTGATTGAAACTTGGTGCGATTAAATCCCAAGAATTGATGGGTTCGAAATTCTTCGCAAATACGTTGACCAACAATTTTTGCTTGTGAGTATGCCGTGTTGAGAATGGTTCCATGAGTCGTTCGGTTTTTTGGAAAGAAGACGATAAACTCTTCACCTCCCCAGCGGCCAACCACGCCGTTCAAGGCTTTGACGTGCTTCTTAATGGTATTCGCGAGAGTGCGAATCACTTCGTCACCAACACTGTGTCCAAATTGGTCATTAATCTTTTTGAAGTCATCAATATCCAACAGTAAACAAGACATCTCAGTTTGTTCTTTTAACGGCTTTTTTAACCAATCGTAAATGGCACTGCGGCTGAACACTTGTGTTAGATCGTCGTGAAGTGCGCGGTGCAATAGCTCTTGTTCTAATATCACCTTGTCGGAAACGTCTTCTATCACCACTTGAATCGCTTTCTCGCCTTCCCAATTAATGATGTTGTCGTAGATGTTGAAGTGTTTTTTACTCCCATCAAAGCATTGGTTTTCAACCACAGAACTGAAGCTTGGTGTATCACCGGCAAGAATACTCTGGCTGCGTCTCATGGCATTGATACGACTGTCCGGCGGAATAATTGAAATGATTGAGTCCATGGCAAGCACTGCTTCTATCGATTTGGCACCTTGCATTTCAACCCAGGCTTGATTAACCATTAGAGGCTTGAAATTTTGGTGGACGAGCACGCCCTGTTTCGAACTATTGAGTAAAGTCCGGTACATACGATCTTTTTCTTGATGTTTACGCTCTGAAGCAACAACTGAGGTAATATCTATGATCATTACACGAAGAGCGGGGCGGTCGTTGACTCTGACCGCTTGAGCAAGGCTAAACAGCGAAAGAAGGCGGTTATTCACCGGAATATCTTTATAGAGCTTTCCCTTTCCCAGTTGGCCTTTAATCGCAGAAAGGTAACGTTCACGGACAGAGCCGTGATAATCTTTGGGTATTAATGAGTAGACAAAATCGACGTTGTTGAGAAGTGCTTCACGGCAACTGTAACCGAAGATTTTTGCAATGTTTTCGTCGACATCGATGACACGGTGGTCTTGCAGCGTAATATAGCCCTGTGCAGAGTCGAAATTCTGCCTAGGGGTGGCTGTGGTTAAATCTAGTTGGATGCTCATATAGATCTGACTACATATCCTCTCACCAAAAACAGGTGCTTTAAATAAATGGTGGTGTCGTAAATAAATTGTGACTGCTGTATATCGACAAAGCTATCAGATACCTAACACGGCAAGCGTCACGAGACTATGTGATTAAAGTGTGCCGTACGCAACTTTTTGAGGGTAGCGTAATTTTACTGTATCTAAAACGGATAAAAAAATTATTAAGGATAATTAAAGAGTTATGGAAATAAAAATTGATGATTTGTTGGGTGGAGAGGTTATTGAGCTACTCGAAGAGCATTTAGCGGATATGTATGCGACATCGCCAGTCGAAAGCGTTCATGCACTGGATCTAGATGGGCTCAAGTCGCCAGAGATTACTTTTTTCAGTGCTTGGAAAAACAGCCAACTGCTTGGGTGTGTCGCCATTAAAGAGCTTGATACACAACACGCTGAACTGAAGTCGATGAGAACCTCGCAGTTTGCAAGAAAGTCCGGTGTCGCAAGCAAGCTATTGCAGCACGTTTTGGATACGGCAACCGCTCGCCAATATCGACGTATTAGCCTAGAAACGGGATCGGAAGACTACTTTAAGCCAGCGCGTAATTTGTACCAAAAATTTGGCTTTGGTTACTGTGAACCTTTTGCTAATTATGTGTTAGATCCGCACAGTCAGTTCATGAGTATTGAGTTACGTTAAGAGGCTAACCTTTGATACCGACTTATTTTGCAGGTTTTACTCTTGGGCTTTCGCTTATCCTCGCGATCGGTTCTCAAAATGCGTTCGTTCTTAAACAGGGCTTAAAGAATCAGCATGTGTTTGCTATTTGTGCTGTCTGCGCGATTTCAGATGCATTACTGATCAGCTTTGGTGTGATGGGCTTTGGCGCAATCGTTGATCAGTTTCCACAAATTGAGCAGTTTGCTCGTTACGGTGGGGCTATCTTTTTAGGGGTTTACTCATTCTTGAGCTTTCGCTCAGCATTTACCGAAAATCATGCCTTAGAAGCCGGTGTCGAAACCAAAAACTCTTTAACCAAAGCAGTTACCATGTGCTTAGCGTTTACTTGGCTTAATCCGCATGTGTATCTGGATACTGTGGTATTGCTGGGTTCTATCTCTACACAATATCAACCAAATCAAATGTTGTTTGGTGCAGGTGCAGTATCGGCTTCATTCGTGTTCTTTTTTTTACTTGGCTATGGTGCACGATTCTTAGCTCCAATGTTTAAGAACCCGAAATCATGGAAGATGTTGGAGTTTGTTGTAGGAGTGATCATGGCATCTATTGCACTATCTTTGGTTGTTTAGTTTTACTCTGCTTTCGTTAACTTCTCCTCGTCAGTTGAACGCTGTTGGGGAAAGTACGGCTTGTTAGCTTGCTAGCTCGTTAATTAGTAATTAGTACTGTATCCCTCTGTCTTGCCTCCCTAGCTATTAATTATTCTTTGCAAAGATTTCGCATTTCTCTGTTGGTTTTAAACGTCTTGATAACAACAAATTAAATTATTTCGTGAAATAACGAATTATTCTTCGTCTTTTGGATTTTGGGTTCGTCTTAGGGGGGTAACAAGAAATTATTAATCCGATTCGGAGCCAAAAATGACTAAATTGATTAGCTTTAAAAACTGCCCATTTGTTCAACGTGTAATGGGTTCACTAGTAATGAAAAACGTCCCGTTTGAAATTGAGTACATTGAGCTGAATAACAAACCACAGTGGTTTTTGGATATCTCACCGAACGGGCAGGTACCTGTATTAATTACAGAGAACGACACCGTCCTTTTTGAATCTGATGCAATTGTTGAATACCTAGACGATAAATATACGCCGATTGAAGAGGTTTCACCCGAGCAGAAAGCACTCGACCGTGCTTGGTCTTATCAAGCGAGCAAACATTACATGCCACAGTGCGGCACCATGGCGAGTAAAGACAAAGAGACATTTGAAACACGCTTAGCCAATTTACAAAAGGCGTTCCTAAAGGCAGAGAAAAAACTGGGTGATACTGAGTTCTTTAAAGGGGATTACATCTCTAACGTCGACATCGCTTGGTTACCACTGTTACACCGAGCATTTGTTATTAAAGAGCGTTCAGGCTTCAATATGCTAGAAAGCTTCCCGAAAGTACAGAAGTGGCAAGCGGCGCTGATTGAATCTGGATTGACCGATAAAACCGTTCCAGCGGACTTTATTGACAAGTTCAGCGGCTTTTATTTAACGAATAACTACCTGGCAAGCCTAGCAGAAGCTCGCTAAAAAAAGATTAAGTATTTTATGGCGTTTAGGCCACAGACAACTAAAACCGCTCTAACGTTGAGCGGTTTTTTTATGTCAAAAATAACGATTGGTCACGCTATGGGCATAGTTGGTCCAAAGCCTGAAATTAGTTGGTTTTCACAAGCTTATAAACGGTAAATAATGCTAACTCATTTGGTAGTTGATCGGTATTTTGGTAAATTAAAGCTATTACAGACTTCCAGTGAGCAGCAATGAAGATTCTTCACACGTCCGATTGGCATCTTGGCCAAAACTTCTACAATAAAAGCCGTAAGAATGAACATGAACGGTTTTTACAATGGTTACTTGAGCAAGTTACAGAGCACGACATCGACGCGATCATTGTTGCTGGCGACATTTTCGATACCAGCACACCGCCGAGTTACGCTCGTGAGATGTATAATAAGTTTGTGGTCGATTCGAACAAGATCGGCTGCCAATTGGTGTTGTTAGGTGGAAATCACGATTCAGTCTCTGTGCTTAAAGAGACACAACAGCTGCTCAAATACATGGGTGCATACGTGATTCCTAATACCAATGAAGATCATGCGACTCAGGTTGTCGAACTAAAAGGCAAGAACGGCGATGTAGAAGCGCTGGTTTGTGCCATTCCCTTTATTCGCCCTCGCGATGTGTTGACCAGCCAGGCGGGCGTCACAGGCGTTGAGCGTCAGAAGCAACTCGGAGATGCAATCAAACAGCACTACCAAAGTGTTTATGATGCCGCTGTAGAAAAACGTGCGGAGTTTGAAAACAGCGAGCACATGCCGATTATCGCTACTGGTCATTTAACGGCGATGGGTGTTCAACAATCGGATTCGGTACGCGACATCTATGTCGGTAACCTTGATGGTTTTGCCGCTGATGGCTTCCCAGACGCAGACTATATTGCACTTGGTCATATCCACCGCCCACAAGTGGTGGCAAAGCGTGAATACATTCGTTACTGCGGCTCACCAATACCATTAAGCTTTGATGAACTTAAATCTCAAAAGCAGGTATGTGTGGTTGAGTTTGTTGAAGGCGAGCGCACCATTTCTCAATTGCCAGTTCCAACGTTTCAACCCCTAGCTGAAATCAAAGGTGACTTGAGCGAGATCGAATCTCAGCTGAACCAATACATAGGTTTAGATAGCGAACAAAGCGTGTGGTTATCAATAGAAGTGCAAGCGCAAGATTACTTATCAGATCTTCAAGAACGTATGCGCGCACTTACCGAAGGATTGAACGTCGAAGTGCTGCAACTGCGCCGCGCAAGAGAACGTCGCAATCAAGCATTAGAGCAAGAGTCGGCAGAAACGCTGTCAGAATTGAGCCCGATGGACGTGTTTACGAAGCGTATTGCCTTAGAAGAATTTGAAACCGATTCTGAAAAAGCGCGTTTAGAGCGTATGACGGTGAAGTTTAAACAAGTGATGGTTGAAGTGTCTGAGAGCGCTCAAGCGCCCAATAAAGTAGAAGAGTAGCCAGTATGAAGATTTTAAGCCTAGAATTTGAAAACCTGAACTCTTTGAAAGGACGTTGGAAGCTCGATTTTACCCAATCACCGTTTGCGGAAAATGGCTTGTTTGCGATCACCGGCCCAACGGGGGCGGGTAAGACAACGATTCTTGATGCGATTTGTTTGGCATTGTTCCACCGCACACCGCGTTTAAAGAGCATCGCTAAAGGCAACAACGAATTAATGACGCGTGGCACGGGTGAGTGTTTCGCTGAGCTTGAATTTGAAGTGCAGGGCAAAACGTATCGCTCTAACTTCCACCAAAAGCGAGCTCGCGGAAAGCACGATGGCGCATTACAAACGCCAACGTGTGAATTTGCGGATGCGGACACCGATAAAGTCTTAGAGACTATGTTGACCAAGAAGACAAAGTTGGTGGAGCAGGTAACGGGTCTCGATTTCTCACGCTTCACTAAATCCATCATGTTGTCTCAGGGTGAGTTTGCGGCGTTCTTAAATGCCAATGCTAACGACCGTGCCGAGCTACTTGAAGAGCTGACGGGTACAGAAGTCTATAGCCTGATCTCTGAGCGCATCTACGATCATTTCAAGTCGAGTGAAGAAGCACTGAACCACCTGAAAGCGAAAGCTGAAGGTGTCAGCTTACTGTCTGAAGAGCAAATCCAAGAGCTAACTGCAGAGCGTGAAACGTTAGAAACCGAACAGAAGCGATTAGCTGAGCAGTTAAAAGAGTGGCAAGCGCAACTAAGCTGGTGGAAAGACGTGACTAAAGCTGAGCAAACTATTGCGGTCAGTGAACACGATCTTAAAACCGCTCAAGATGAACTAGACCGTAATCAACCTTCATTAGAGCGCTTAGCAAACAGTGAGCCGGCTGAAAAGCTGCGCCCAATGCACAAAGATTTAAAGCGTTGCGAACAAGAGGTGAACACTACTCAAGCTTACCTAGATAACAGCACCAAGTTACTTGCCGTTCGTGATGCAGAAAAGCAAGACGCGCAAACTAAACTGACGCAAAGCAGTGCGATTGTCCAACAGGCGAAAAACGAGCAACAAGATCAAGAGAAGATCATCGATCTCGTCCGTCCGCTCGATAACCAAATTGCCGTACTCAAAGATAAGCAAACGGCGGCCGTTAATGCGGCGAATACGCTAAACGAACAACATACGCAGCAGCGCAATCAACAGGTTGTTTTAGTCCAAAAAACAGATGCACTGAAGCAACAAGATCAACTCAGTACTGAGTACTTAAATACACATCAAGCTGACCAACACCTGGAAAAATACCTAGGTCAGTGGCAAGCAAAGGTCGAGCAAGTTCGTACTTTAGAGCGCCAGCATTCAGAACAGTTGAACTCAGCGAAGCAAGCTTTGTCTGCGGTTGATGCTCAGCAAACGATCATCAAATCTGCGCAAGACGCGAAAGCAACGCAAGATAAGGCCTTAGCTGAATTGGCTGTGCTAGAGAGTAGTGCAAAGCAACAGTGGGAAGCATTGCAAGGCAACACCAGTGAGCAAGTATTGAATGCGCAAAAAGAGCTGTTGGAGTTTTGGAACCGCAATACCCATTCATTACTTGAGATCAATCGTGGCTTCCTAAATGCCCAGCAACAGCTGCACGCGAAAACACAGGCACATCAAACTAACATCCAGTTGGTCGACAAGCTTTCGAAAGAACGTGAAGTGCTGGTGGAGCGATATAAAGAGAGAGAGACTTCGCTTGAGCGATTAACGCGTTTGATTGATCAAGAAGGCGAATTGGCGAAATACCGTGCAGCTCTAGAATCTGGATCTGAATGCCCACTGTGTGGTTCAACAGACCATTCGATTGAACAGTCGCAAGACATTGCAAATTTGGTTGCTCAAAAAGATAGGGAAAACCTAGAACTAACGGCTATCAAAAAAGAAGGCCAAGAGCATCGTCAGCAGTTAGATTCTCTTGCCCCTATGATTGCGGCGCTGAACGATGACATTCAACGTGCGCAAGCGGATATTCAACAAGCTCAGCTGAATTGGCAAGGCGTTGTCGGCAAGCTTCAACAGAGCTTATCGGATTTCGTTGGCATGGCTCCTGAACTGGCGCTGCTAACAATTCACGATTTAGGCAATGAAGCTACAGTCGCGACCTTTGCTCAGCAGTGTGAACTTCAACTAAGTCACAGCGCGCAGCAACTCAAAGCGTTGGGCGATGCTAAAGCACACTATGCTGAAGCGGAGAAACAACGCTTGTCTGTAAGTGTTATGGCTGACAAGGCTCAGTCTAATCTCGAGTTGGCCGAGCAACGCTTAGCGGATCTGAATAAGCAAAACCAAGTCACAAACGAACAAGTGGCACAGATTGCTCAAGCGAAAGATCAGCAATGGAACGCTTTGAAAGAGAGCATTGTTCAAACTTCTATCGAAGCGCCTGAACTTGAACATATCGATGATTGGTTTACTGCGAAATCACAGGCATCAAGCACATGGCAGAAAACCAAACAGCAACAGGCTGATATTGAGAAGCAACTGATTACTCAAAATGCCGAATTGAAAATGTTAGACGACAAGCTAAGCAGTGTTGAGAAAGAGCTCGCGACACTGACGCAAGAGAGTGAGTCTCTGGTGCTAGGACTGACTCGTGTAACGGCTGAAAGAACAGAGTTGTTTGGTGACAAAGACATTCAAGCCACCAGCAATGCGATGAAGCAAAAAGTCATTGAAGCGGTAAATGCATTTGATGCCGCTCAGTTGGTGCTTAACCGCAGCGAACTTGAACATCGAACTGAGCAAACCAAACACACTGGTTTCTCGGACGAGTTAGTCAGTAAGCAATCGAGCTACACACAAGCGTCGAATGCTTGGTTAGAAGCACTGAAAACCAGCCCGTTCGAAGATGAAGCTAATTTTGAAGCGGCGTTGTTAGATGAAGAGGTTAGAACTCAACTTCAAAGCCTGAAGAAGTCTTTAGACGAAGCGATTGTCAGTGCACAAGCAAGGTTGAACACAGCAAAAGCTGCGCACGTGGAGCTGCAAAACCACGAGAATGCTAAAGCGTGGCAAGAGCAAAACCAACAGCAAGTTGAAGAAGCGACGACTGAGTGTCAAAACGAACAACAAAGCCATGCAACCAAGATCGGCGCAATTTCTGCCAATCTTGAAACGGATAGCCAGAACCGCAGTAATCAGCAAGATCTGTTCAAGCAGATCGACGAGCAGCAGGTCGAGTTTGATGATATCTCTCGTTTGAACTCACTTATTGGCTCTAAGAACGGCGATAAATTCCGTAAGTTTGCCCAAGGTTTAACGTTGGAAAACTTGGTGTACCTTGCGAACAAGCAGCTACAACGTTTGCATGGTCGTTACGAGCTAAAACGTAAAGCCGATGATGGCTTAGAACTGCAAGTGCTCGACACATGGCAGGGCGATGTGATGCGTGATACCAAGACGTTATCAGGTGGCGAAAGCTTTTTGGTGAGCTTGGCGTTGGCATTAGCGCTTTCTGATCTTGTGAGCTACAAAACCAGTATTGATTCTCTGTTCTTGGATGAAGGTTTCGGCACGCTGGATAGCGACACATTGGACATTGCCCTTAATGCGCTCGATAACTTGAATGCATCAGGCAAGATGATCGGTGTCATTAGCCACGTTGAAGCACTGAAAGAGCGAGTGCCCGTTCAGCTTAAAGTGACAAAACACTCTGGCTTAGGTGTCAGTGAGATGGAGAAGCAGTATAAGGTTGTTGCTTAGGTTCTAGCTATATTCCATCAGCGCAGAAATAGAAATAAAGCTAGATGAAGCAGATCCCCGACTCAGTCGTTCCTCCTTCTCGAGGATGACGGAGTCGGAAGTTGTAATTAATCACTTCGCCGTCATCCCTTAATGTCAGGATCGAATAAAAAGCAGCCGTCATTCCCTAAAGTGAGGCACGAGCGTAATAGGGAATCTGGGGTTGTTGGTATTACTTTCTTCATTTCCTAAAGTGAGCTACGAACGTAGTAGGGACTCTAGGTTTGTTGGTTTTACCTTCGTCATTCCTTCAAGTGAGGTACGAACGTAATAGGGAATCTGGGGTTGGTCGTATTACCTTCGTCATTCCCTGAAGCGAGAATCGAGCGTAATAGAGAATCACTAGTAGACGCAGGAAGTGGACTCATCAAAAAGGAAGCGGCCATGCACAAGAAACCACATCTACCCACCAAGACATGTCCCGTTTGCCTCAAACCATTCTCATGGCGTAAAAAATGGCAACGTTGTTGGGAAGAGGTGATTTATTGCTCTGAACGTTGTCGTCGCCATAAGACAAAACCCACATAATCTCCCTTCATTTAAGAATCTATTGAGAATAACCACTCATTTAACGAGTTAATATTTTATCTGTCAGGTAACTCATGTATAAAGACGACATGAAGATACCTAAAAGAATACAGCCTTTAGTTGACGATGGTTTAGTCGACGAGGTGACAAGCCAACTCATGAGTGGCAAAGAAGCATCTGTGTACATTGTACGCTGCGGCGATACGATCCGTTGTGCCAAGGTATATAAGGAAATTAGCCAGCGCAGCTTTAAAAAAGCGACCGCGTATCGTGAAGGCCGAAAAGTCCGAAATAGCCGCCGTGCTCGAGCGATGGAAAAAGGCTCTGGCTTTGGTCGAGAGCAACAAGAAAAGGTTTGGCAAAGTGCTGAAGTGGATGCCTTATATAAACTGGCAGAAGCGGGCGTACGTGTGCCTGTCCCTTACGGTTGCTTTGATGGCGTGCTGCTTATGGAACTGGTCACTGACGATGATGGTTATGTTGCACCACGTTTGAACGATGTTGTAATGCCACCAGAACAAGCGATTGAAGATCATGCGGTGATGATGACTTACGTGGTTAAAATGCTTTGCGTTGGTTTGATCCATGGTGACTTGTCTGAGTTTAACGTATTGGTTGATGAATACGGTCCGGTGATTATCGATCTACCACAAGCGGTTGATGCTTCGGCGAACAACAACGCTGAGTGGATGTTGGCTCGTGACATCAATAATATCCGTGACTACTACGCTCAGTTTGCTCCTGAATTGGCGAAAACCGAGTATGCCAAGGAAATGTGGGCGCTTTACGAGAAAGGCGACTTAAAGCCAGACAGCAAGCTGACGGGCGAGTTTACAGAAACTGACGATTTGGCAGACATCGAAGCCATTATGCAAGAGATAGATGCTGCGCGAATTGAAGAACAACACCGACGCGAGCGTGTTAAAGAAGAGAAAGAAGGTGTAGACGACAGTAAGTTCAATTGGGCTGAGTAGTCGTAATGACCCGTTTTGATCTTTCGTAAAATGTCAGTCATAACGCCTTAAAAAACTAAGGCGCTCTTTCAAAAAATAACCCAATAGAGCCTCAACTCTGTTGGGTTATTTTTTTTAACACTCATGAAAGACGGCCACTGGTATTAACTACCACTTTAACTGCTCACCATCGTAAGCGTAGAAGTGCCCACTGTTATCAGGTGTAGCAGTGCGAATGATGTCCACCAATTGATGGGCGACATAGCTCGACTCAAACAACTTACCTTCAGGGACATTGGTCTGGAAAGGCTTAGATAAAGCCGTGTCTGCTGTGCCCGGGTGGAGCGCTAACACTGTGCCTTTCTTCAATGTACGTTGCCATTCAATCGACATGGTTTTGATGAACATGTTGAGTGCAGCTTTAGATGAGCGATAGCTATACCAACCGCCTAATCGGTTGTCTGAAATGCTGCCGACTTTGGCTGATACCACGGCAAATTTGGGATTGTCACTGGATTTGAGGATCGGCGTAAAGTGCTTGGCCAGTAATAAGCTTGGTAGGGTGTTTACCGAGATGTTTTTCAGAAAGAACTCTGGGTCGATAGAAGATAGATTCTTTTCAGGCCCTAGATCTGGCGTATGAAGCATACCCACGCAATTTATTAACCAATCCAATCGCTCGAATTGAGTGCTTAGTCGTTCAATATCAGCTTCGTTGGTGGCATCGACTTGGTGCCAATTTAAACGGTTATCTTCCAATTCTGGTCGTTGTGAATGATAAGTCGCGTCGACATGTACATCGAGAAAATCAAAGCGAGACAGCTCAGACAATAGGTGCTTAACCACAGCGAATCCAATACCTCCGCTGCCACCAATGACCAATATGTGTAATCTGAGTTGTTCCACCATTATAAGTTCTCCAAGTTAGTCAGTCGTTGTTCTGCGGTGTCGAGTATCGCTTGTTGGTCTTGCTCATCCATATTGTCCCAAGAGCGATAAAGCATCCCCATTCGAGGGTTGCGATTTAAGGCATCGCGATGTTTGTTCATGAAGCGCCAGTACAAGCTATTGAAAGGGCAAGATTGCTCTCCGCTGCGTTCTTTTATCTTGTAGTGACAGCCTTTGCAGTAGTCACTCATACGGTTGATGTAAGAACCGCTGGCAGAGTATGGTTTGGTTCCGACGATCCCGCCATCCGCAAAAAGTGCCATACCTCGCGTATTTGGCATTTCGACCCACTCAATCGCATCGACGTATATACCAAGGTACCAACTGTCTACTTGGTCGGGGTCTATACCCGTAATTAAGCAGAAGTTGCCAGTGATCATTAACCTTTGGATGTGATGCGCGTAAGCAAACTCAAGGGACTGGTCAATCGCATGCTTCATGCAATTCATATTGGTTTGTCCGTCCCAAAAATAATGGGGCAGCTTATTGGTTGCTGAATAATGGTTTTTATTGGCGTACGCAGGCATGTTTGCCCAATAGACGGCGCGTATGTACTCTCTCCAACCTAGAATTTGTCGCACAAACCCTTCGATTTGTGCAATATCGATAGTGGGTGCATTTGGCTTAGAAGGAACTTGATAAGCTGATAACGCAGCACCAATCACTTCTTTAGGGCTCAGCAGTTTACTGTTCAGCGAAAACGAAATACGGCTATGATACAAGCTCCATTTAGAGTCGTGTTCTGTAGTCATCGCATCCTGAAACTGCCCAAATAACGGTAAGCAAACCTGGCAGAAATGAGCGAGCAGAGACAAGCTTTGTGCGCGGTTAACTGGCCATAATAATTGGTCGCCAACTTCACCAATGGTTTGAACTTGATGACGCTCGATGCGTTCTAAAATCGCGGAAATGTCGTTGGCAAACATCAGAGGTTGAGGCAGGCTTTCAATGTCTTGTTTCTTGAGTTTCTTTCGATTGCTCGCATCGTAATTCCATTTTCCACCAACGGGCTTTCCGTCTTCTAGCAAAATGTCGAAGCGCTTTCTCATTCGGCGATAGAAATGTTCCATCATGATGTGTTTGTTTTTCGGAAACTGTTGTTCTATCTCTTCGAATGGAAAGAGGAAGTGTTCCGTATCACAACAACCTTTGGTCGCATTAGTGAGCTTCAGCTTGTTCATCTGCTCTAAAAGGCGATATTCATCTGGCCTTTGATATTCGAATTTCTCAGCGCCGAATTCGTGGACATAGTGCTGCAATAGCGCATCGAAATTTTCAAATTGAGTCGTGTCATCAAGAGTTAAGTGGAGTACCTGATGACCTTGTTGTTTGAGTTCGTCGGTAAAATAGCCCATCGCCGAGAAAAAAGCCGCCACCTTTTGGATGTGCGATGCAACGTAGTCAGTCTCTTGCTTAAGTTCGGCAATGATGTAAATGACCTCGTCGTCAACCTGTTGAAACCAAGAGTGCTGGATATTGAGTTGGTCGCCTAAGACAAGGCGCACGGTTTTGAAATTCATAACACATCCTGAATGTTAGTTAAGGCAGGTTCTTTGCTGCTCGCATTCCACTTGTTGATGAACGCATGGTCTGGATCGTACATATCTGTTTGCTTACCCAAATCAAAATGTCGTGATTTAGGTTTAGGTTGTTTAGCATCATTTTGCTTGTTGGCTTGGGTGTTTACCTGAGAATTGAGAGCCCCGGCTATATATGCCCAATTGCCCCAATTTGATGCCACGTCATAGTCGATAAGTTGGCTCTCAAAATAGGCTGCGCCGTGTCGCCAGTCGATCCCTAGTTCATAGATCAAACAGCTAGCCGCAAGCTGTCTTCCTCGATTAGACATATAGCCTGTTTCGTTAAGTTGGCGCATACATGCATCGACAATCGGATAGTTGGTATTGCCACTTTTCCATTTGGCTAAATTCAGGTTCAACGTCGCTGAGGAGTTTGAAGAGTCGAGTTTATGGTTTGAGGTTTCACCGAACAACGACGAACCCAATGACAAACACTTCCAATAGAAATATTCGCGCCACAACAACTCAAAGTAGATCCAATAGGTTGATTCGTTACTGCCATGTTCGGTTTCGAACTGTTTCAAATGGCGATAAATCGTTTTAGGCGAGACGCAGCCGAGTGCCAGCCACGGCGAGAACTTGGTTGAGTTTTCGATGCCGTCAAATGCGTTTCGAGTCTGCTTATAATTAAGAGCGTAATCATGTGAAAAGTAGTTATCTAAATGCGCTAGTCCGGCATCTTCTCCACCCAAATAATCGCTTATTACTGCGCTTTCATCATTTGGTGAACTGAATAATGAGATTGTCGATGTCGATGTCGATGTCGATGTCGATGCTAGTCTCACTGCTGGTGGTAGAGCTGAAATAACCGTCTCATTGCGATTAACGTCTAAGTGTTCGACTAGCTTTCTAAATTTGGTAAACGAGCTCGGGACTTTTGATAATTCAAACGGCATCTCATGTGAGTCAAACAAGGTCGAGTGGTGTGGCAAACATGTTATTAAGTCAGGGTGACGACTTTGTAGTGAATGAATCAATTGTCTCTCATCGTAACCGCAGTGTGCATTGGCGAAAAAGTGGGTGACGTGTTGTGTAGCAATGATTTGGCTGAGTGTTTGCTCGGCTGCGTCTGGTTCTAAATGATTACTGTGAATCACAACCAGTTGCTGCCCAAGCCTCACTAAATTCGATTCTAAATTGTCTATTGATTGTGAAACAAAAGTCTGGCGATGCGCGCCATAACTTTGCTCTTGCGCGAGATCAGCAGAGAAACGAACCAAAGTGGGTTCGACAATCGCGCAAATGAGTTTGTCGACGCTCTGTGCTGCGCAATGGAGCAATTGATTGTCGTTGATTCTTAAGTCGTTTGTAAAAAGATAGAGACCAATCTTTTTCATTACTTACACTCGTAATTTTTAATCATTAGACGCTTACGAGTTGATAAGCTGACAAGATCACAAATGAACTCAGCAAGTGGGTGACAGTTGGGTTTGGGCAAATAAGAGGGGATGTAAGCCAACCAATAATACCGATAGAGGCTGGCAATGCAGGAAGTTTTTAAAGTTCGAACGGCAGTATCTAATCCATTGGAACGATTAGAATATCGACTGGAGATGTGTCGATGATCTGTTTCGAATGGGAAATGATTTTATGCCAAAAATCGTGGTGATGGCCACATAGTAGTAGGTCAACGCCATTTACCTCGATGGTATTTTTGAGCTTATCATTCAAATCTCCCGTTCCCACGAATATGTGCTTGATTGGGTGCTTGGCGTACGCCTCAAACTCTTTCAAATGCTTAACGGAATCTTCATTGATGGGTAGATCGCCTTCATTTCCCTGAATATCAACGAGTTCAGGGTAAATCTCGCCATGCGTGCCGTCGATATAAACAAACGAAATGCCAGCCTCTAGTTTGTTTGCGAAGAAGGTCGCTCGATCAATCAGAATCTTAGTGTCGTCGGACATTTCAACAGCGACCAGAATATGTCGGTATTCCATAATTAAAGCCTCATGTTATCAGTTATATAACAAGCATAGTTTTTGTTAGCACAAATGATATCGAAGAGATCTCATATTGCATAAAATCATCATTCAATGATCTTCTAAGCACTATCGTATTTATATCGCTTTGATTGATAAGAAATTTACAAAAGGTTGTTATAGTGGTTGAAGCGCTAGCTTATTCTGTTAGATAGGCTTTACGGTTTAATGCGCCAATAACGAAGAGGCATCAATGACAGCACTACTCACCATTCCCACTAGGACGTTAGGTTTCGACTACGATATTGAGATCCGAGATTGGTCTCAAAAGCTTGTCGGCTTTCATGTGTTTGAAGATGGTCGACTCCCGCTCGACGGTGGTATTGGTTTAAGCCTCAATCTTGTTGAACAGTTTGATGTAAATGGTCGTTGGTTAGATTCGTTACCTGCTCGTTATCGTGAGATAACCGATGATTTCCCTGAGTATCAATACCAGATGCTTTGGCTCGCGGCGAACACTTATGAGGCAGCACAACTGCTTGAATTAAGGCCGGTTATCTTGGCGTTAATCTGCATGAAACACAGTGTCGATAACAAGAAAGCATTGGAACTGAGTCGCCTAGGGCAGAAGAGAATCTTAACCGAATTGGGATTAGACAGTAGTAAAGCGACCCTTAAATTTATCGATAAGCTAGAGCTTCATTACAACGTCGGTGATGAGCTTGACCACATTGTGCGAATTCTCGAACCCCTGCAAAGACGTGTTCTTAAATTCAAGCATTACTCCAAAGTTGGCTACACAGCGCTGCGTTTGGATCAGGTTCATCCGTTTTTAACCGGCAGTCGATTAGGTATTGCAATGGTTGAAGAGGGAAGGCTCAATGCGCCTTCAAAGATGGCCATGTTCCAAGACGCGATTTTACTGGGTCAAGATTTGGAGATGGACGATCCACTGCGTGCAATCACTAGCCAAAATTCCTTTGCTATGTTTGAGCAACTGCATGATAGATGGACAGAACAGCGTCAGTTACGCCGTCTAGAAGGAAATCGGCCTGTGGACATGGACATCCCTTATCCCGTTCCTTTACTTGGTAATGACAACATTCATCCGCTTACTGATTACTACGACCTTGAACAAGAGGGCGTGGAACAGAAACATTGTATTGGCGTCTATCACAATCGAATCATGAGCGACCGCTATGTGGTGTTTCGAATGCTTAAGCCTCAGCGCTTAACCATTGGCCTACGTCGTGTTCCAAGCAAAGCCTTTCCGTTTGAAATTGACCAGATTTGTGGGAAACGAAATGCACCGCCATCCGAGTCTGCTCGCCAAGTTATTCATGATTGGTTAGAAGAAGCGAGTAAGCAAAAGTATCCGAAGCAATAGCTGTGACGTAGAAGGAATAACAGGATGTTTCAACAAGGTGATTTATGCCCGCATTGTGGTTTGATTATTGTGATGCCTACGGATTTGCAAGCCGAATGCTTGGGGTGTGGCGAAGAAATCAATGAAGACCCAGCAGACAGTTACGACGAAGAAGAGTAACTTTACCTACCCTGATATAAACCAAGGTTAGGATGGCCGTATTAGCCCTTCAAAGGATGGACAAATGCAGAAAGTAATCTTTAGAAATTGCGATGAAAACTCACCTTATTGGAGTGAGTTAGAGGGCTTATTTCAAAGCGAATGGTGTAATTTCAAGTTTAAAGATACCTATAAAGAAAACGTAAAACTCCCTCCAGTAATAACAGTACTTCGCGATAATGTGGTCATTGGTGGCTTGGCGTATTCCTATTTTCAAGAGCCTCACCAGGTTCGGGATGTGGTGTGGATAAACGCCGTGTTTGTTGGCCCTGTATGGCGCGGTCAAGGTATTGCGAGTGAATTGATTAAACGAGCTGTTGAACAAATGCCAGACTATTATCAATCCCAACCCTTGAAAGATTCAACGTCTAAGTTGTACGCCTACACCAATATTGCGCCTTTGTACCTTTCTCTTGGTTGGTCAATCGTCGATATCGAATCAGAACCGAACCATAAAGTGATGAGTATTGAGCTTAATCGATAAGTTCGAAATAAAAACTTTGATATTAGGTTATCTGCCTTTCGAGTAATGAAGCTCTCTCTTTCATCAACAATGCATAACTCTGTTAAATTTTCGTTGAAACTCATGCCTATATCGCTTTTAAATCAAACAACTCGCTGTTGATTAAAACGATCTCTACGATTTATTGCACCAGTTGTTGAGCACCAAGCCTATATTGACTAGAATGACGCACTTTTTTTATTTACGTACATACAGGTAATGAACATGAGCGATACTAATTCAAGACCAGCTTTACCAGATCATCTTGCAGGTAACCCACGCAGCCCACACCACGTGGCTGAGTGTTTCGAATACCCAATCGGCATTCGTCTAAATGGTAAAGAGCGTACTGATGTTGAAGAATACTGCATCAGCGAAGGTTGGGTTAAGATCCCTTCTCCTAAAGCGCTAGATCGTTTTGGTCAGCCAATGCTTATTACTCTAAAAGGCACAGTAGAAGCTTTCTACATCGAAGATTAATCACTTCGTGTAACTCGATAATGTCGAGTACAAAACGCTGTTATATAGAAGGGTCTAGAGAAATCTAGGCCCTTTTTGTTTGCGTATGCTTCCTTAAGTCGACTTTACCAAGCGATACCTGCTCCAATTGAGAACTCCAAGTCTTCTCCTTCTGCTTTATCGAAACCTGCGGTCACAACAAAGCCACTGTCCATGATGTAGGTTGCATCTAAGCCACCAACTTGTTTGGTTGAGCTGTCAGAGAACTCACGGTTATCTAAAGTGACGTCCATATGGGTACGCTTAATCCCGTAACCTGGGGTGATGTACAAGTTTTCGGTGATACCAATAGGGGCGTGAAACTGATATTCGTTGTCGTGTTGCTTGTATTCGTACGATTCTTCACCTTCGTTATAAGCCGAGCGAGTAAACTCGATGCCATAACCTATGCTTCCCGGACCACGATATTTGATGTAAGAAGCAGACCAATCTCTCCACCCTCGTTCAGCTGATAGGCCAAATGTTATCGCAGTTTCTTCTTGGTTTTGTTCATTGGCTTGTGCGTTAGACATAGTGAACAGCAAGACAGCGGCTAATGTCAGAAGGGGGAACTTTTTGATGGTCATTGGATCTCTCGCTTATGTATACAAAATATCGGCGAATTCAAAGTACTGAATGCCAGTAAATTAGTAACCTAGTCCGGATCTTCCTTGAGCTTTTTAGTTATGTATTCTTGGTTGATGCTTGATCGGCATCCTCTTGGATTTGAGGATGCCTTTTTGATATGGGATTGGTGATAAGTATTACTTCAAAGTACGTAGCTTATTAACCTGCATTTTTGCTCGCACTTTGGTGGCTTGTGCTTGCGACGGCAAGTTGTCTTTAACCTTGTTTTTAATGTCTGCGACAGGGATGAAGTTCCACTGACCGTCGTGATACTTAACCACAAATGTTTCACGGTTCATTTCTTCACGGAACACCCAAACACCATCGTCGAGACGCTTAAAGTCACCAACTACATTGCCGTTCGTACCTCGAATAGTCCAAAAGGTATGTTCAGTATCAAGATAAGACTTCTGCTCACCTGAGATCATCTTGTCTCCAGAGCTAACTTTGACATAGTTATCACGAATGATGATTTCACCAACACGTTTATCATCTACGTAGATGCTGTATAGCGTTTCGTGATCATCAGAACGTTGTTTTACGGCGCTTATATGAGCTTCACCTGTGTCTTTATTAAAAAATGGTACATCACCGATATCTGGGATGTAGACGAAGCCTAGATCAGCTTGTTCAATGGTATCAGCAATGTTTTTTGAATCATCTTTGCCATAGCCAGGGTCGATATTATCAAACCCATTGTCGACATCACTATCAGAGTCGCCGTTTCCAAAACCTGGGTCAATGTTTTCGAAACCATAGTCACCATCAAATTGAGGTTGTGCCGGTTCAGAACCACTGCCAGATGAACAACCTGCTAAAACAGCAGTAAGAACGAGTGCGATAAGTGATTTGTTCATGATATTTCCTAACGTTTGTTGAATTCGTAAGATGCTCACTGACTAACCTCACTACTAGGTGATGGGTACACACCTTGTGTATAGACATTGCTGCATCGCTTGAGATGTACAATAAACAACCTTGGTAATTCGATAAATAAACGGAAAGAAATACAAAACATCACCATTGGCTATGTATTGCTAGTTATACGCATTGCCGATTGCGATGTGCGACTTATCTATTCACATTAATTGGGTGCAAAGAGGTTGATTCTGTTTACAATTGTTTAACTTAATTGCATATCCTTGTTTGAAAAGTTCGATATTTGCTCACTCGAAAGATAGTTTTCTATACAAGCGCACTCTGCACTCAAGAACAACACAAACAAAAATATGAAGCGCAGTCTAATTAAATGAAACTAATATGCTGTATTTAAAGTTATTTTTTGTTAATAACCACCTCTATCACAGAAATTAATCCTGAAGCACATACAATTCCCTTGATTTCGAATAAGCGCTAATTTTTTCGTTCGAGCATTTAAACTCTTCCTTCGCCCAATAATTATGAGGTTCCTATGTTTGGAATATTCAAACCTATGGCGCATATCGATCGCTTGTCATCAGATAAGATCGATAGCACCTACACACGACTACGATGGCAGCTGTTTCTCGGCATCTTCGTTGGCTATGCGGGGTATTACTTAGTCCGTAAAAACTTTAGTTTGGCGATGCCTTATCTCATTGAACAAGGTTTTAGCCGCGGAGAACTAGGGGTTGCATTAGCGGCGGTATCTATCGCTTACGGCTTATCTAAGTTCTTAATGGGCAGTGTTTCTGACCGTTCTAACCCCCGATACTTTCTCAGCGGTGGCTTGTTAATGTCGGCATTGGTCATGTTCTGCTTCGGCTTCATGCCATGGGCGACAGGCAGCATCACTGCGATGTTTATCCTGCTGTTCTTGAATGGTTGGTTTCAAGGCATGGGCTGGCCAGCTTGTGGGCGAACCATGGTTCACTGGTGGTCACGAAAAGAACGTGGTGAGATCGTATCGGTATGGAACGTTGCTCACAACGTGGGTGGCGGTTTGATTGGCCCAATGTTCTTGTTGGGGCTGTGGGCTTTTAACGACGATTGGCGAACCGCTTTTTATGTTCCTGCATTTTTTGCCACTCTCGTTGCTGTCTTTGTTTGGTTTACTGTAAGAGATACACCTCAATCTTGCGGCTTACCACCGATTGAAGAACACAAAGATGATTACCCAGACGACTACGATACGTCTCATGAGAAAGAAATGACGGCGAAAGAGATCTTCTTTAAGTACGTTTTCTCTAACAAGCTGTTGTGGTCAATCGCGATTGCTAATGCGTTTGTTTACCTTATCCGTTATGGCGTACTCGATTGGGCTCCGGTTTACTTAAAAGAAGCGAAAGACTTCTCTGTAGATAAATCCTCTTGGGCCTACTTCCTGTATGAGTGGGCAGGTATTCCTGGCACGTTATTGTGTGGTTGGATTTCAGATAAATTATTCAAAGGTCGACGCGCTCCAGCAGGGATCCTGTTTATGGTTCTCGTAACTGTCGCAGTGTTGGTGTATTGGTTGAACCCTGCGGGTAACCCAACGGTTGATATGTTGGCACTGATTGCGATTGGCTTCCTTATTTATGGTCCAGTAATGCTAATCGGCTTGTATGCACTTGAACTTGCACCAAAGAAAGCGGCAGGTACGGCGGCAGGTCTTACTGGATTGTTTGGTTACTTAGGTGGCGCAGTTGCTGCCAATGCGGTGCTTGGTTTCATGGTTGACCATTACGGCTGGGATGGCGGCTTCATGATTTTGGTCGGAGCTTGTGTTGCTTCAATAATTTGTCTGCTTTACGCCTTCCTCGGTGAGCGTGCGCACCATAAGCAAAAAGATCTCGAACGAGAAAAAGAAGCGCTAACTCAGTAGTTTATTAGCTGAACCACACCATACTAATAACAACAGAGGCAGGTATATCCAGCTTCTGTTTTATCAAGGGAAACAATAATGAAAACAACGTCACTGTCTCTGACCTTATTAGCCCTAAGTTTATCTGCAAATACGTTCGCCGATCCTTTAGTGATTGCGCATCGCGGCGCTTCTGGTTATTTACCTGAACACACATTACCCGCTAAAGCGCTCGCTTATGCGATGAAACCCGACTACATCGAACAAGATGTAGTGATGACTAAAGACGACCAATTGGTGGTTTTGCATGATCATTACTTAGATCGCGTCACTGATGTTGCTGACCGCTTTCCAGACCGTGCACGAGCAGATGGCCGTTACTATGCGATTGATTTTACGCTTGCCGAGATCAAGTCATTAAAGGTGACCGAAGGCTTTAACTTAGATGAACAAGGCAACAGAGTGGCAGGGTACCCAACGCGCTTCCCAATGTGGCAGTCTGATTTCCGTGTCGCTACATTTGCAGAAGAAATCGAACTGATCCAAGGCTTAAATAAGACCTTAGGTTATGACGTGGGCATCTATCCTGAAATTAAAGCACCTTGGTTCCATCGTCACGAAGGCAAAGACATCTCCAAAGCTGTGCTTGCGACCTTGCATCAATATGGTTACCTATCAAAAGACGACAAAGTGTATTTGCAGTGTTTTGACGCCAATGAACTCCAACGCATCAATGATGAACTCATGCCTGCGATGGAAATGGATCTTAAGCTCGTTCAGTTGATGGCCTATACAGATTGGAATGAAACCATGACGTATCAAGGTGACAAAGTAACGCCGTACAGTTACGACTGGATGTTTGAAGCTGGTGGCATGGAAAAAGTGGCGACTTATGCGGAAGGAATAGGCCCTTGGAAGCCAATGTTGGTGGACGATGCATCAACCAAAGATAACATTATTATTAAACCGTTAATGAAGTCAGCAAAAGACGCGGGCTTAGATGTTCACCCGTACACGTTCCGTGCTGATCCGGGAAGAATCCCAGCTTATGCTGATAACTTTGATGGCATGTTGGATGTCTTCTACAACCAAGTCAAAGTCGATGGTGTGTTTACTGACTTCCCAGACAAAGCGGTCGACTTCTTGAACCGTTAATATCCTGCTAATTACGAGCGACTATTAACGAGATATTCAGAGCTAAAAGCACACACTAAAGGTGTTTTTGGCTCTTCTTTCACTTTTGGGATCTTCTTGTATTGGCCTCGAAATCCTACCCATATTCTTCTTTCTCAGCCCACATTTTGATATTCACTCGGTTTACAGCAATAACACGACTTGATAGGTTACTCTCAATGCAGTCAGATGCTTAATCTATAAGTACTTATCGGCTGAAGCTTATATTGAATTTGGAAAAATCATGGAAGAACGAAGCAAAGCTTATCTCGAGAGCTACCTCAACACATTACCAGCAGACGTTGCCTCACAATACACCTCCTTTAGTACTGATTATTACTGCGCCGACGAATATAACGCCAACCTCTGTGCGCAACTGATACTAAAAGGTGAGAAGCAAGCATCTTGTAGCCTTGAATATTGGTATAGCCATGAAGGAGAAGCGATGCCTGTCGTGGGCCATTTGCAAGTCGTCACTGATTGGGATGGCATACCAGTTTGCATTGTAGAGATTACCTCGGTGTTATTGTGCAAATACAACGAAGTGACGGCTGAGTTTGCTGCCGCTGAAGGCGAGGGTGACAAAACACTAGAATGGTGGCGAGAAGCACACTGGAACTTCTTCTCTCGCGAATGTGAAGAGCTTAAGATCTCACCAAGTGAAGACATGCTACTTATGTTGGAGCGTTTCAAAGTGGTTTATCAATAGTGAAGTCCCAGCGAGTGATGTGTTGATTCGTTAGGCATGGCACTTAGGCTGCTTTTGACTAACGCCAGAAGATTAACATTCACAAGGAGAGTGATGTGAAAATAGCGATATTGGATGACTACCAGAACGTCGTTAAAGACCTCGATTGCTTCAACAAACTCGAACAACACGATGTCACGGTATTTACCCAGACTTATTCAGAGCAAGAGCTCGCCATTAAGTTAGTCTCGTTTGAAGCCATTGTGCTCATTCGTGAAAGAACCGAGATCACCGAATCTTTGTTATCGCAGCTCCCAAACCTCAAGCTGATTAGCCAGACGGGCAAAGTAAGTAACCATATCGACCCGCAAATGTGCGAACGATTTGGTGTTACCGTGTTAGAAGGCCGAGGCTCGCCAGTCGCACCCTCTGAATTATGCTGGGCGTTGATTATGGCTGCATCGCGCCACATTCCTACTTACGCGTCAAACCTTAAGCAAAACCAGTGGCAAGATTCAGGCTCGTTAGGGTTAGGTCGAACTTTGAAGGGCTTGAAGCTTGGTATTTGGGGTTACGGAAAAATCGGAAAATGCATTGCACAATATGCCCAAGTATTTGGGATGTCTGTCGTAGTGTGGGGCAGCCAAGCTTCACGTGATCAAGCACAAGCGGATGGATTAGAAGCAGCAACAACCAAACAAGACTTCTTCCGAGAAGTTGATGTGCTTTCTTTGCATTTGCGTTTGAATGATGTGACCAGAGGATGTGTTACGGCACACGACCTCAGCTTGATGAAGCCGAACTCACTGCTTGTGAACATCAGCCGCGCGGAGTTAGTCGAACCGATGGCTCTGTATCATGAACTACGCGAGGTACCGACCAAAACAGCCGCTATTGATGTGTTTGATTGTGAGCCCGTAACAACAGACACCGAACCGCTACTGTCCTTAACAAACGTCACAGCGACTCCACATTTGGGCTATGTTGAACAAAATAGCTACGAACTCTACTTCGATATCGCTTTCGACAACATTCTGTCCTATCAAAGAGATGGCATATAGCGATAGAATTTGCCGAAAGCAATAAAAAGGTAGAGAAGTATGAGCTTAACAATCAGAGAAGTCGCGGTACAAGATGCACAAGGCATTATTGATGTATTGAATCCAATCATTATCGAAGCGCGTTATACGATCTTGGATCAGACTTTTACTGTTGATGAAGAAAAGGCATTCATTGAGTCGTTCCCTGAGTGCGGTGTATTTAGCGTTGCAGTCAACGAGACGACAAGCCAGTTGCTTGGTTTTCAGAATGTAGAACCATTCGCTAGTTACACTAAGGCCTTTGACCACGTTGGTATTATTGGCACTTATGTTGATGCAAATAGCCGTGGGCAGGGCGTTGCCAAGCAGTTGTTTGGCTACACATTCAAATCAGCCAAAGCCAAAGGTTATGAAAAGCTGTTCGCCTATGTAAGAGCAGACAACGAGCGCGCGTTAGCGGTATACCTTAAGCAAGGTTTTGAAATTGTCGGAACGGCTAAGAAACACGGTAAGATTGGCGACCAGTACTTTGACGAGATCCTTATCGAGAAGTTTCTATAGGCTCGCTTGAACATTAGATAATTCATCGTATGCAGGAGGCAAGATGACAAAGCTAATCGAATTAACAGAAATAGTCTTATTCGACTGGGGCAATACGCTGATGGTCGATTTCCCAGACGCACAAGGGAAGATGTGTGACTGGGAAACGGTACAAGAAGTGAGTGGTGCTCGTGCATTACTGGCTGAACTCTCCAAAAATCATCAAGTCTACGTTGCCACCAATGCTGGTGATTCCAGTAAAGACGACATCATTCGTGCCTTTGAGCGCGTTGGCCTGTCTCAATCTATCTTGGGTTACTTTTGTAAGGCGAGCATTGGCTTTTCTAAGTTCGAGTCGGGGTTCTATCCTGCCATTATTTCTAAGCTCGGTGTTGTACCACAAGACATCACCATGGTTGGCGACACTCTAGAGAAAGACATTTACCCAGCACTTGAAGCGGGTTTGAAAGCGGTGTGGTTGAACACGGAAGGAGTTGAACTTAAGTCACAGCATCCACGTATCGTGCAAGTTCAAAGCCTAAGTGGACTGTTGGAGAAGCGCCATGGGTGAACATTCAGAGATCTGGCGTCAGTATTACCAAAAAGCACTAAGCAAACCTCATTTAAAGAGAACTGAATTCGCAATCAAACTGAATGAGTCAGGCTTAAATGTTGCGATTGATTGTGGTTGTGGAACAGGCAGTGACATCGCCTTTTTGGAGCAGCAAGCTTATCAAGTCTATGGTTTTGATATTAATCCTGATTCCATTGCTATATGTCGAGACAGATTTGGTCGCAAGCCTTTGGTCGATATATCTGAATGTGGATTTGAAAATTATGATTACCCGAAATCTGGCGTAGTGATTGCCAATTCGAGTCTGTTTTTTTCCGACCCCACCCGTTTTGATGAAATTTGGCAAAGGATTGAAAACAGCCTTGAAGTAGGCGGCGTGTTTGCTGGTGATTTCATGGGCGTGGATGACAGTTGGGCACATGGCTATCGAACCCCAACAACCCCATTAACGAAAGCCAAAGTCTTAAGTTTATTTAAGAGTTTTGAGGTAGTACGATTCAATGAACGGGACGAACAAGCACTCACCTCATTAGGTAGGATGAAACATTGGCACACTTACTCGGTCGTTGCGATTAAGCGTCGTTAAATGGTCAGTAACTAAAACTCGTTTGGATGCCTGTCCGTTTTGACGCAAGCCTCTCATCTCTTTGCTGTTTAATCTTCTAAGCTAATTTTAGTTTCCACTATGAGGGCTAGGTTATGAGTATCGAACGTCACGGAATATCGGTTGGAATTGAACGTGTTAGCGGTGCAACCATCGTTGTGTTTAAAGCGAAAGGCAAACTCACACACGATGACTATCAAGCAATGATGCCAATTTTAAATACCACGCTAGAAGAACTCGATTCATCTAAACTCAAGATGCTGGTCGACATCTCTACCTTAACGGGTTGGGAGTTGCGTGCTGCTTGGGATGATTTCAAACTGGGATTAGAGCTCAATTCGAAGATAGACAAAATCGCGATTTATGGTGACAAAAGCTGGCAAGAGTTTGCTTCAAAAGTCGGAAGCTGGTTTGTGTCTGGCGAGATCAAGTCATTCGAAGACCACGACTCTGCACTTACGTGGCTAGTCGATTGATTCCATGCACGGACAGCTCGAGAGCAATCCGTAAACAACGCTAATGACAGTTGATGAGCATTGTCTCGAACGCTGTCATTTTTCGTTTTGGTTATGATATTTCCTAATCGATTCAATAGAGTATATTCATTCCAGCGTGTAACATAGGTAGGCTTTGTTTGGTCGAGACTAGTAGCGCGGCCAGATTCAGTAATAACGAGAACTAAAACAGAAATAAGGTCTAACGACATGCATAAGGTAATTGATAAGCTGGCTTGGATATTCATCAAAGACGGCAAGCTGTTGATGGTGAGATCCAAAGGCAAAGAACTGTTCTACCTGCCGGGTGGTAAGCGTGAAGCTGGCGAAAGTGATGAGCAAGCACTGGTTCGCGAAATCAGAGAAGAGATCTCAGTTGATTTGGTGCGTGATTCCATCATATACGTCGAGACGTTTACAGGCCAAGCTGATGGCAAAGCGGAAGGCGTATCAGTGCAATTGACTTGTTATCTTGCTGATTATACTGGCGAACTGTCTCCAGATGCCGAAATCGAAGAACTTAAGTTTGTTGATGGCAACGACAGAGCGGTATGTTCGTTGGCAGCACTGGTTGCGCTTGATTGGTTAGAAGCGAACCAGTATTTGGCTTAAGGTTTTAGCTGCTATTAGCGAATGCTGAAGATTGATCTTCAAAAGATCATCGCTTACGAATAGCTTGAAGGGCGGCTGTCTTTCATCAACAGGTCGAGTTTCCTTTGAGCTTTCTTCGTGTCTTGTAAATCCACCACCTCAATCATTTCACACTCATCTCGTACCATCTCATTAATCAGGCTTGGATAGTGTCGGCAATCTTCTGGTCGGTCTAAGTAAATGCTGCATGTGTACTTGGCTTGAGGCTTGGTATCTTTCGTCGGAACCAGCTCCAGAAAAGGGCAGCGAGTTAAACGTTCACCAGATTCAGGGTCGAACCAGATCTCGCTTCCTCGAACATATTCAAAGATGTCTGGGTTGAACAACTCCCACAAATCGATCTCTTCTTGAGTCGCGGCAAGGTCGCCATCTCCGTATTTGATACAGCATTTTCCGCATTGATTACAATCTTTCATTATCGACTTCATAAGTTGGTGAGCTTTTATCATTTTACCACTGATAGGCGTGGCACGTTGACTTTGTTGTTCATGGTTAAGCCGTTACGGGGCGAGAACATGGAATGACGGCGCTTAAAATCAATTTATCTATGCACCACCACTCCAATCAAAGCTGTAAACAGTGATACAATTTGCGCATCTCACGTTATTCAAGCAAAGGCATCAAAATGAGAACCGTATACACCACCGAAGGCAACATTAACGCAAAGAAACAAAAAGAGGCTTACCCAAAGCTCGCTTTATGTGACAAGTGCGTTCGAGACTATGTGGTGATTGCTCAAGGTGAACGAACTTACAAGCCTTGTGCTAAATGTGGTGCCGACGATTAATGCGCCTTGATAAATACCTATGTAAAAGCACTGACCTAACCAAGCCTGAAGCGATTGAACGCATCCATAATGGCGAGGTGAACGTAAACAGTGAAACAGTTACTGATGAGTCAGCTCAGGTTCATGAAAGCAACACCATCTTGTTAAATGGCACGCCGCTTAAGTTGCGTGAATTTCGTTACCTCCTAATGCACAAGCCTGCGGGTACTATCTGCTCTAATATCGATGAAGTTTATCCTTCATTGTTTAACTACATCGAGATAGACAAAGCATCAGAACTGCACATAGCAGGGCGCTTAGATGCCGACACTACAGGCTTAGTCTTGATTACCGATGATGGGCGCTGGTCATTCAATATTACGCTGCCAACCAAGTCATGTAAGAAGGTGTACCGCGTGACATTGTCACGAGGTATCAAAGACGATGTCGCTGATAAGTTCAAAGCGGGCATTCAATTGCAGGGCGAACAAAAACCGACGCGTCCGGCAGAGCTCGAGGTGATTACCAGTAAACAAGTGCTGTTGACCATTACAGAAGGCAAGTTTCATCAAGTAAAACGAATGTTTGCTGCGGTCGGGAATCGAGTTGTTGGCCTACACCGTGAACAGATTGGTGACGTTCGTTTGGATGTTGAAGCAGGCCAGTGGCGTTATCTAACTAAAGCCGAAGTTGACTCATTTCAGCAAGACTCTGAATAAGAGCTCTGAATAAACGCCGTAACCACTTAAAGCGTTAAGCGTGTCAGCACAAGAATATCAACACTATAAGGATGTAGGATGGAAAACCTCAAAGTCTCAGAAATTAAGTCTTTCGTACCCGCGAAAGACTTCGATTTATCCAAGCGCTTTTACCAGTCAATCGGCTTCGAAGTGATGTCTGAATTTCACGATATCGCCTATCTACGACACGGCGGTTGTGCGTTCCTTCTGCAAAACTTTTATGAACCTGCGCACTGTCACAATTACATGATGCACTTGCTGGTTGAAGACGTAAAAAGTTGGTATCAACACATCCAGAACTCTAATGTAGTGTCGGAATTTGAAGTTACCGTTTCCGAGGTTGTTGAACAGCCTTGGGGAATGCTTGAGTTTTGTATCACTGACCCAAGTGGTGTGCTGTGGCGTGTGGCTGAAAACATCAGGCCGCGTTAATTCATCCAACTTGCATTGATAGTATGTCTAGGTTCACGGTGCTTTTCTGTCCTATTTGCTAGAGTGACAATTTAATGAGCATGGAGGTTTTGTAATGGGAACTGTAATCGGTTTGGTGATTCTAGCTGCTATAGATTTGTATCTTGTTCGTAAAACAGGGCTTCATATTCATAAATGGATCTCTAAAAAGTATGCCGCGTATCTGTCGGATAAGGGAAACAAAAAATAGCCTTTTCTTATTAAGTCATCGGTATAAAAAACGTTATCTGCTATTCATTTTACACACATTGCAAAGATTGGAGGATTCATGAAAGGTAAAGGAAAGTGCCTATGTGGCTCGGTTGAGTTGGAAGTAGAGTACGCCAGTAATGAATTGGGGGCTTGTCATTGTAGTATGTGTAGAAATTGGTCTGGCGGTCCGATGTTAGTCATTGATTGCGCTGACTCAGTTAAAATATCAGGTGAATCAAATGTAGTGAGATATAAGTCATCCGAGTGGGCTGAGAGAGGGTTCTGCGGTAAATGTGGTACTCACTTGTTTTACTTTTTGGTGCCGAATAATCAGTATCACCTTCCTGTCGGTTTATTGATGTCTGGGGATGACTACAAATTAACTCATCAGATATTTATCGATGAAAAGCCCGCATACTACGAATTTAAAAATGAAACACAAAATATGACTGGTGCAGAAGTATTTGCCCACTTTGAAAGTGGAGAGTAGCACTTAGTTTTTGTTGGCTTAAGACTAATTCCCAACACTCTGCATTTCCAGCTCGAATTAACTTTAGTGTTTTCGGTACAATGGTTGAGGTGAGGTGGTTGCCATGTCAACCACTTAAAGCGGCGATAACTCGTCTATCCAATGATGCCTATCCGAATGAACCATGTTCTCTTACAAGTATAGCTCACCATTTTTGGCATCAACTATGTACGGTTTTTGACTGGTTAAAAGAGTTACTTAATGTTGGTAATTACTTAGGTTACTATTTAGCTCAGTATTGATTTGATATACAAAATTTTTGGACGAAGGTTATGAGAAAAATAATATTAAACATTGTCTTACTATCGGTGTTTGTTGCGTCTTTATTTCTAACAATTTCATCAGCAATAGACATTTCAAAAGAAGTGACAGTAAAGCTCCATGAGTTTGATTGGAGTGGTGTCTCCGGTGTAATGGACATGGTCATGGTTATTTTAACTTTCGTCTTACTGGTTGGACTGAAACAAGGTTCGAAATCTATTGAGGAATCGACCCGAAGTCGTAACGCCGAATTGTTGAATTGGGCGATGGAAGAGATGTCAGCATTAAAACCTGCGATTAGGTTGGTGACAGACGCTCACAAAAGAGAGCCTTATAGTCAGGTAACTAGTGACGTTAGTGTGGATTATGTATCGACATGGAGCAAAGAAGAATTACAAGCAGCTCAAGCTGTAAGTGTCGCGTTGCAGAGAATGGGGTACTTTGCTACTCATGATTTGGTATCAAAAAAGCATTTTCTGAATCTTTGGGGGCCTTTATATCTATCATGTTGGTACTCACTCGAAGGTTGGGTTAAACATAAGCGACTTCAACTTGATGAACCTTTTGATATCGCTGATGGTGCATACTCGAGGCTGTACTTTGAAAAATACGCCATGTACTGTGAAGAAAAGTTACCGCCTTTGTTATTGAATAATACAAGAAAGCAGTTTGGCTTAGAGCCAATGGTTCAACCCAAAGCCCACATTAAGTTGGGCATAAAATTGAAAGCAAGGCTCACAGAAAAGGTTGATATCTAACTACTCACCACACAATACTTTTTGGAATCAAAGGGGCTTGTTAGCTTGATCAACACATAAATGCTAAGAGTGTATTGGCTGATCGTATATTGAAGAATGTTTCTTCAAAGGGAGATGCATGTCATTGGTTATGTGTAATGGACAGAATAAGGGAATAACGAAAGTATTAATTGCGGGGGCTAGTGGATACATTGGTCGTCACGTTACATCGCTATTCACAAAAAGTGGCTTTGAAGTTTTTACATACGGTAGAGACAAAGTCGTCACACCTCCTATAGTTGGGTTAATAGAAGATAGAGCTGACTTTGAAGGCTTCTTTGACGTGGTTGTGAATTGTGCGCGTCCACATTGGTCACAATTCTCCGCACATGAAATAGCCGATGTGGAGCAGAAATTGCTCTCTGAGTTAGACCTACTTGCCGCTAAAGGCGCAACAAAGATACATACATCAGGTGTTTGGCTTTTTGGCAACGCATCTAGCGCTGATTTGAGACAGTTTAGACTGAAACCCTTAGACGCCGTTAGATTAGACGTAGAAACGATACATAGCGCTATTAGAAACAGGTGGCACGTCGTCTACTGTCCTAGTTTGGTTTATGGCGGTGAGGATTGTCAGCTAAAACGAATTGTAGAATCTTTCGCTAGCCAAACGATTCAAGTAGGTGTGCCGTCTATAGGCTATAACCAATATGTTCATGTCTACGACATTGCGAAGTTCTATCTACTTTTGGCGCAAGGCCGAACCTTAGAAAAGCAGCATTTTATTGCTGAGACGCAAGGCTATAGTCCTGCAGAGTTCGCTCGACTCTTACTAGCTGCAAAAGCTGTAACAAAAGTAAGAAAGATCCGTTGGGAAGAGTTTGAGTCAGAAAATGGCTCTATGGCCGTTGGTATTGAACAACTGAATCTAAAATTACCAATTAGTTCTTCGTTTGAGGCTACTGAGTCAATTAGTGAATATATTGAAAATTACATATAGTTGAGTGCTTATTTCTAATTACCAACCCTAGTTACTTTTAGTTGAGTTTAGTCTCTCCGGCGTCTGTACTTAAGTTAATCGGTAGCGTCACAATAATTTCCTTTCGTAACAGATATGAAGCTACCGAGTCGCAGGAATAGATCTTTTTGTAGAGCTGAGTCCGAGGTCAACGTTATCTTTGAGTTAGCTCTATATCATTGAATGACAAGCGTGCGTCACACCTTTGTTTGGCGTGAGGATTAGTTCAAACATGGAGTGAAAATATGAAGTCAGACTTTTCAAAACTTGCGACAACCGATTACGGAAACATACTGAGTAACGACCACTTTATTAATTTTAGTATTGGTCCTCTTTGGCAGGGAATGCCACGAATTTGTGGAGAAGCGTTTACTGTCCAGTTAACGTCTGGTGATAATTTAATGCTTCATTCAGCCATATACGAAGCACCTGAAGGTTCCATCATTGTAGTGGATGGAGTTGATAGCGAATATGCAGTAGCTGGTGGTAATGTATGCGCAGTCGCGAAGAGTCGAGGTATCAAAGGCTTTATTATTGATGGTGTCATTCGAGATTTGACTGAAATTTCAGATATGAAGTTTCCAGTTTTTGCGAAAGGTGTTCATCCAGTACCGGGAAAGAAAGAGATCTATTCTGAATTGGGCGCTCCGATCACTTGCGGGGGAGCAAAGGTCTCTACGGGAGATATCATTGTTGCTGATGCAGAGGGTATTGTCGTTATTCCTAAATCAAAGAAAGACGAAGTGTTTTTAATGGCTTCAAAGAAAGCAAGTGACGAAGCTTCATTAACACTCGCTGAGTGGGAAACGAGTCATAGGGCTAAAATAGCGCAAGCAATAACGTCTGCGAAACAAAACTTAAGTAGTGCTACAAGTTGATTTGTAACGCGTGGCATTTTCATCAATTAACAGGCGTTAGGCGACAACGAATAAATTCATCCATGGAGAAGAGAGTGATCGTACGGACTGCGACGAAAGAAGACTCAAGTGTCTTGTTAGAGTTTATTGAACAAAAAGCTGACTTTGACCGGAGTATGAAAGGGTTTAGTGGCGAAATCTCGACAACTATAGAGAAAATCGAACGCACATTATTTGGTGATTACGCATTTGCCCATTCATTAATATTGGAACGGAATTGTGAGCATTTTGGCTTCGCACTGTATCACTATCGATATTCATCCTTCAGTGGAGAGTCATCAATCTGGCTTGACGACCTATTGGTTACAGGAAATCAAAGATCAAAAGGGTATGGCCGTGAACTTATGTTGGCTTTAAAGTCACAAGCGGAGTCATCATATGCCTCTCACATCTCATGGACGGCAAGTCCACATAATAAGAAAGCGCATGATTTCTACAAAAGGTTGGGTGCAGAGGTTGAGCGAATGGATGGTCAAAGACCTTATTTCCGTTGGACAATGTCCGACTCGTGATCACATAAAAAGAGAACTATGAAAATAACGACGCTGGTTGATAACTCTCGACTGGATAATAGGAAAGATTTAGCCGTTGAGCGCGGACTATCACTGCATATTGAAACTGAATCGCTAAAGATCTTGTTCGATATGGGAAGTGGCGATACGTTTTGTCAAAACGCACCATTACTGGGTATTGATATCAAAGATGTAGACCTCGCTGTCATATCACACAGGCATCATGATCATTGTAGTGGCACCGCTGATTTTGTTGCTCATAACTCTAAAGGCAAAGTGTTTCTGAAAAATTGTGAACAGAAAAACTACCATTTTCGGGCTTTCGGTTTTAAAAGTGATGTCGGGATCAATCCGGACTTACTAGAAAACAGCAACGAGCGGTTAGTCTTCGTTAATCGTACGACTGAGATCGCTCCAAATGTCTTTGCTATCACAGATATTAGCGTGAAACACGAACAACCTAAGGGTAATAAATACCTTTATACACAGTCTAAGAATCGACGGGAGCGCGACTCATTTGATCATGAATTACTGTTAGTGGTTAAAGAGCCAGATGGTTTAGTTATATTCACGGGATGTGCGCATAGTGGCGTTCTTAATATGGTTGATACAGCGGTTACTCTGTTCCCAGGAGAGAGAATAAAAGCGGTTGTCGGGGGCTTCCATTTAGTGGGCTTACCATTGTTCAATAGTATTGGTGGCACAAAGCAAGACATTAGAGATCTTGGATTGACGTTGTCTCAATACCCCATTGATAAACTGTATACAGGGCACTGCACAGGCAAGAAAGCTTATGGCCTGTTGAAAGAAGTATTAGGTAAGCGTCTTGAGGCAATGCCGACAGGTCGATGTATTCATGTGTAACGTTGGTCAAACCTTAGATGTACGTTTGTCTTTTGGTAAGAATTAAGGAGTTTTAAGTGAGTCAGGAAGTAAGAGTAGGTGTCGCTGCGGTTATTCTACGTGAAGGACGAGTACTACTTGGAGAACGAATTGGTTCTCATGGGGCTCATACGTGGGCAACGCCTGGCGGACACCTTGAGTGGGGTGAAAGTATCGAAGAGTGTGCCAAACGCGAAACACTCGAAGAGACTGGCTTAGTTGTTAGTGCATTTGAGAAGCTGACTTTTACCAATGATATTTTTGAGAAAGAGAACAAGCACTACATAACGCTGTTTGTTGTTGCTTCTGACGCTAGCGGCGAACCAGAGATAACAGAACCTGATAAATGTAAGCAATGGAAATGGTTTAAGCTAGATGAGTTACCTGAGCCATTGTTTCTTCCTCTGACGAATCTGTTGAGCGATCCGGTCGTCCTTGGGAAGCTGGCGCAGTAAACGCGAATGATTGGAGGGCAAATCAATGAGAGCACCTTTTCAAGTTTTAGTCTTTCCCTACAAAACAGTCGACACCAAACCTCGGTTTTTAATCGTACGCAGAAGTGACAATAGTGTATGGCAGGCAATATCCGGTGGTGGCGAAAATGATGAATCAATTCTTGAAGCAGCAAAACGAGAGCTTTCTGAAGAAACTCAGTTAGCCGGTGATAACTGGCAGCAGCTTGATTCAATGTGCATGCTTCCAAAAGTCTTTTATGCAGGGAATCACAATTGGACTGAGCATCCATTCGTCATTCCTGAGCATTCCTTCTCAGTTAAAGTCACAGAAGATCCTGAACTATCAAGTGAACACACAGATTACCGTTGGTGCGACTACCAAGAAGCTATTGAACTTCTAACATATGACTCAAACAGAAACGCGCTTTGGGAGATTAACGAAAGGCTTTATAAAGCTAGCTAAAGTACACAGATTAATTAACTCTATATTAGAGTGGAAATCCTGATTAGATTCTTACTAATCTCTCGCTATTTAGTGAATAGGTAAATCATGACATTACGAGTAGTTCCTGAGCTTTATTGTTTCGATATTAATGTGAGCCAATCCTTCTTTGTCGATGTGTTGGGATTTGAAGTGAAATACGAGCGCCCAGATGAAGAGTTTGTTTATCTAACGCTTGATGGTGTTGATGTGATGCTTGAAGGGATTGCGGGCAAAAGTCGAAAATGGCTTTCAGGTGACCTGGAATTTCCTTTAGGGCGTGGCGTTAACTTTCAATGGGATGTTATCGATATCGAACCACTTTATCAGAGAGTTAACGAAAGCGCCGCTGATTCTATTTACTTAGCGTTAGAGTCGAAGTCTTATCAATGTGGGGGTTCGATCGCGACTCAGAAGCAGTTCATCGTTCAAACTCCTGACGGTTATCTCTTTAGGTTCTGCCAAGATATTCGTTAACACATAAGTATTATTAGCTACTCATTTATTACGAGAAACACGGCTAACTAAGTACCCGTATAAATAAGGAGAGTAGAGTGGTCAACATTCGGGAAATGGCAATTTCAGACTACGACTCAGTGATCGCGTTGTGGTGCCAGACAGAAGGCATGAGTATTCGCGATGCCGATTCGAAAGAAAGCATTGCGAGCTATTTAGATCGTAACCCTGGTCTGAGTTTTGTGGCTGAAAGTAACAACGAGATCATTGGCGCTGTGTTAGTAGGAACGGATGGACGTCGTGGGTATTTACAACATTTAGCTGTCTCGGCCAACTTTAGAGGACAAAAGTTAGGTTGTAAGCTTGTCGCAGAGGCGGTCAACGCACTTGCAGGGTTAGGCATCCCGAAGACCCACTTGTTTGTCTATAACGACAACATCAACGCTCAACAGTTTTACGAAAAATTGGGCTGGTTTCCTCGAGATGAAGTTCGAATGTACTCGTTTAATAGCTCGGATAATAGTAACGTTTAGCCTTAAAGGTTAGTGTTGGCTGAGCGTTAATTTGTAACAGGTTCGCGCGCATCTTCCCAATATCAAAACAATCCTTGGAGTATTTAGAAATGTTGTTTTTTAGTCTGTCTAAACCATTGATTCAAGGCTCCGAGTTGTGTTCTGAGCTGCTCAATTTCTTAACCGAGCATAAGAGTGATTTCGAAGAAAAGTTAATCCCAGACCTGTCATACATCGATGATATGGCACACGTGGTGGACGGTATTAAAATCAAAGACGTTCTACACATCAATGCGAATCAATACCGCCTTCAATATTCGTTTGATTGGGAGCTGTTTCTAGGTTGTTCAGATAGGAACGAAACTGGTGTCGAGAATGGAAGCGTTCTATTCACACTTGAGGATGATAACGTTCTTAATATCAACTTCCCAAACTACGGTTCTCGAGACACTAGCGATGAGCTCTAGTCGGTTTTTCGTGCGTGTTATACAGAAGGAACAACAATGATAACTATTGAAAGGCTTCAAGAATCACATGTGGCGTTAGTTCAGGCCATCCAACTCGCCGATGAACAGGTTAAGTTCGCTGGTACAGCTGCAGAGTTTTTATTAGACGGCAGTGAAACGACGCACTTGCACGTGATTAAGTCTGATAACGAAGTTGTTGGTTTCTTTAAGCTGGATATCGCTTACGCAGAGCACTACGAATTCTGCCCTGAAGGAAGTATTGGCTTAAGAGCTTTTGTGCTTGATAAAAACCAGCAAGGTAAAGGTTTAGGAACGGGCACGGTCAAAGCTTTGTTTCCATATTTAAAAGCGAATTACTCAGCGTATGAGTTGATTTACTTAACCGTGAATTGCAAAAATCCCGCAGCATTCAACTGTTATAACAAAGGCGGCTTCGAAGATACCAATGAACAGTATTTAGGTGGCGCAGCAGGCCCGCAATTTATCATGCGCGGTCAAATCGCTTAGTTACATGAAACAGGTTAATTGTCGAACGACAAACGATCTAGGGAGGGATTATGTCAATTACATCAGGAATAGCTCTATTTGTTGCGATGTTACTATCTGCAGCCATACCGGGCCCCAGCGTTCTCGCAGTTCTGTCGAGGTCTCTAAGCCTTGGTTGGAAACAAGGCTTGTTAGTGGTGCTTGGCGTACTAATCGCGGATTACATTTTTATATTCTTAGCTTTGTCTGGTTTATCGGCTTTAGCTAGCGCAATGGGTGAATTTGCTACGGTAATTAAATATGTAGGCGTTGCCTATTTGTTTTGGTTGGCTTACACAACATGGACGTCAGATGTTAGTGAATCATCGAGTACATCTTCGGAGCAAGGAATGAAAGCTTCAAGCGTGATTATCGGGTTATTGATGACAGTTTCAAACCCAAAGGCGATTTTGTTTTACATGGGTTTCTTTCCCGCATTCATAGACCTAAAAACATTTACCACAACAGATGTGATGATGATTTTGGTGATTTCAACTGTAGCTGTAGGTGGAGTATTGAGTCTCTATGCTTGCACTGCCTCTAAAGCTCGTTTTGTATTTCAAGGGCGCTCAGCAAAGATGCTATTGAACAGGTTATCAGGTGGCTTTTTGGCGACTTGCGGTGCTTTGTTAGCAACTAAAACATGAGTACTCTTAGGACTGTTTTAACCATAACACCAAACTAAGTGTTAACACCTAGTGTCTTTGCCTGCTTCATGGCATCATTCCACGCAGCTAAAACCCCAACAAGGTATGTTATGAAACAGAATATTGTCCACATTGCACTCGTGGTAAAAGACTACGATGAAGCGCTTGATTTTTATGTAAACAAGCTTAAGTTTGATCTCATCGAAGACACGTATTTACCAGAAGAAGATAAACGCTGGGTTGTTGTTGCTCCACCAAATTCAACCGGTGTGAGCCTGTTACTTGCTAGAGCTTCCAAGCCAGAGCAACACGATTTCATCGGTAACCAAGCTGGTGGACGCGTATTCCTATTCTTAAACACCGATGACTTCTGGCGTGATTACGAACGCATGACGTCTTTGGGCATTAACTTTGTCCGAGAGCCTAAAGAGCAAGGTTACGGTACCGTTGCTGTGTTTGAAGATCTTTACGGTAACTTGTGGGATCTGCTTCAGTTAAACCCTGAACACCCTATGGCTAACAGGTAAATAAGCTAAGGCTCATTCGTGTGTTGCTCAAGCTCAATTAAAGGAAGCTCATCGTGGAAGAAATCAAAGGCATTCTGCAATTCATGGTCGAGATTGAACAATTAAAGGATGTTCATCGACAGACAAAACCGGTTGGATTGGATCGATATGAAAACTCCGCTGAGCACAGTTGGCAGGTCTGTTTGAGCGCTCTTATGTTGAAAGACTATGCCAATGAACAAATCGATATTACGCGAGTGATGAAGATGTTACTGATACATGACCTTGGGGAAATCGATGCAGGAGACACCATCATTTATGCCAGTGAAACCGAAGAAAACAAACTCAAAGAGAGAAACTGTGTTGAGCGCTTGCTGAAATCATTGCCAAGCCATTTAAGAACCGAGTATTTGGATTTATGGCTTGAGTTCGAAGCGGGTGAGTCACCGGAAGCCAGATTTGGTAAGGCGATCGATAGAGTGCCACCTTTGCTTCATAACATCCATGGTGATGGTCACAGCTGGAAGAAGCACAACATATCCAAAGACAAAGTACTGACCTTTAATGGCGAGCGTATTTCTAAAGGCAGTCGTGCTCTATGGAAAGAACTAGAAGTGCAGCTTGAAGGTGCTGCGGACAAAGGGCTATTAAAGTAAAAGTTAGCTATCTTGCCAAGTAATGGCAAACAAGTTTTACCTAACAAAGTTTAAATTAAACCCGGGAATTCATAGTGTTACTTCAGAGTAGCAAGCCCATTGTTGAAGGAATAAGAACCACATGAAAACCACTGCTTTAGCTGTATTGTTACTTGGCGTTTCCGGTTGTGTATTTGCAACCGATAACAATATTGAAGCTATCGATTACCAAGTGTCGATCACTGTCGAGGATTCTGAATCAAAACTCAACTTCCCAACCTTTAAGTTCGACTCTTTCGGACAGGAAGTCTCATCTCAAACTGAAGAATGCGTTTATTCGGGTGTTCTTTCTAAGCATGAAGCTAACGCTATTCTACTGGAAGCCAAAATGTCATGCGATTATGAAAATGGAGAGTCTAGCGGACAGATGCCTGTTTTTATTCTTGATAAAGAGGGTGGGGAAGCAAGTATCGAGCTCGGAGAAGATGAAGCAAACCTGTGGAAATACACGGTTCTAATTAAAGCGCTTAACTAAATTTCAAACGATACACGGTTACTCTTTTTGTTCTGCGCAATGCCAATAAAAGTAGATACATGGCACATGGTATTATCTCGTGTCTCATTTCTTTCTAATAAAACTCTAAAGGACAACAATGAGTTCGAGAACCGAGTGATAAGTTGTTAGTATTCGTCAACTTTATAAATGCTAGATGGCTTATATAAATACTTGATAATAAATATATTAAACACCCTTATCACTGTGAGCAGTGCAACGCACTTACCCCGCACCTTGCTGTTAACGCTTCCGATGCTCAATCTAAAGCGGAAGCGGAATCTGAAAAGAAACAATGGAAACTAGGCGTGTTGATGGAGTACCTGATGACGTTATTGTTTAAAGGTGACCATAATGTTCCCGGTTTTTATGTCGACAGTGATTACGAATACCAGTGTGAAAAGTGTGGGACTAAGTCGTGGCACTGATCATGTGTTTAGCTTTTGAAACAATTCCTATCTCAACTGCTGATAATAAGACGCATTAGAAAAGTGATCCTCTCTGCAAATTGAGAATGGAAACGTGTCTATACTGACATGGGTTACGTCGCTGATTTTAGAAGTGGCGCTACGAATGTAAGTTTGATTAGGTTAAATCTCAGAGGTGACGATGAAAAAATTACTACCACTATGCGCCATTTTACTCTCGGCATCATTTTCAGCTACGGCTTCTGATGGTTTGATTAAATATCAAAGTAATTACTCAGTGAAAGAGACCGCTGACCGCTTTGAAGAAATCGCCAAAAGCAAAGGATTGACCTTGTTTGCGAGAATCGACCATCAGAAAAACGCGAGTAAGGTCGATCTTGAATTGAGACCAACCGAAGTCATCATCTTTGGTAACCCGAAAGTAGGGACACCATTAATGCAATGTGCTCAAGAAGTCGCGATAGATTTACCGCAGAAGGTGTTAGTCACGGAAGATTCCAATAAGAAAGTATGGTTGTCTTACAACGATCCTAATTACTTGGTAGAGCGTCACGCGATCAATGGCTGTGACAAAGTGATTCAAAAAATATCGGGTGTACTAAGTAAGTTGTCAGAAGCGACAGTGGCTAAAGCGAAATAACCCAATAGTTCACCAGCATGTTGGTTGATTTATCATGGTTGAGCAAAAGCTATTTTTCTCTAAAAGCTAATGTTCTCTAAAAGCTAATATATTTCCAAATGCGCAACTCTGGACATAAAAAAAACGGGCAGATCGTAGTGATCTGCCCGTTTTAATCAATCATCTCAATCACACTATGAGTAGCATGAATCAGAAGTGCTTATGCACAACATTTCTTGTATTTCTTACCGCTACCGCAAGAACATGGGTCGTTACGGTTAGGTGTCTTTTCGAACGTCATTGTTTTTGGCTTGTTTAGTAATGTGTCGAACTCAAGCGTGTTTTCTTCTTTAGTTGCATCAACAGATACAGTAACAAAGATTGAATGCTCGGCCGCGATTGCTTCAACTTCTGCTTTACGAGCTTCAGTTTGAACCATTACAGCAACTGGTGACTCTTCAGTACCCACTTTAACATCGCGGTTTACATTGTAGCCAGCAAGAACGTGGTTCTGTCTTGTTTCAATACGGCCTTTGAAAAATAGTTTCGACATTGGGTACTCACAAAATTTGGGATGACGCTATTCCTATGCTGGGTAGCGTTATAGAGCGGGGGATTATACTGATATATTGCAATTGATAAAGCGGTTATGTGAGCAAAGCTTGTTTAGTTATTCTCGTCTAACGATTCTACGCTCCGCAACCTCTCAATTTTTTGCTTGTTCCGGGTTATATTTCAAATTAGAGACAATAAAATTTTCCTCAATAGGGGGAGAGTGATAAATTCAAATAGCCAATTTAAACAAAGAGATAGTGTATGAAATTAGATGCCATACTGTGGGATTATGATGGAACCTTAGTCAATTCAGTTCCAAAAAATATCGCAATAACCAAAGACATCATTTCTGTGGTCGCACCACATTTGTCAGGTGATAATTTACCCAAATATTTGTTGAGTGAAGCGCTCTATCACGAAGCCAACCACGGTGCTAAAAACTGGCAAGCCTTGTATGTCGACTATTATGGGATGTCTCATGATGAAATGTTGATCGCTGGTGGTATGTGGGCAGAGCATCAAGAGCAAAATCAAACTCCCGTAGCTCTGTTTGAGGGAATGGAAACCGTGATCAGTCAGTTCGCGCACCTTCCTCATGGGGTTTGCTCGCAAAACTCTCAATTGAATATTCGAACTGTACTCGATAGCTACGGTATAGGTGAGGTGTTTAAGTCAGTAGTTGGCTATGACGATGTATCGAATGGTAATCAAAAACCGCATCCGTTTGGCGGCATGAAGTGTGTTGAAAACATATTTGGTGAAGCTCACTCTAAAGAACTGTGTTTGATGTATATCGGTGACCATGAAGCGGATACACAGTTTGCTCGCAATATTGAAGTAGCACTGGGTAAGAACGCAAAAGTGATCGCGGTAGCTGCGGGTTATAGCCGTTCTGAACCTGAAAATTGGCAAACCAAGCCGGATTACATTGCTAACCGTGTCGATGATCTTTCAATGATTATTGGCAAATACGTTTAATCAGTAACGCTTAGTCGAAAGTGGCTAATTTAAGGAAGAATAATGAAACCAAAAGACGTGGTATTAGGATTTTGGGATGCAATGCGCACCAACGATTTTGCAAAGGCAAGTGAATGGCTAGCCACAGATTTTAAAGGTTATTGGCCTCAGTCGTCTGAATTGACGGTAGGGCGTGATAACTTCACGGCAGTCAATGCTGAATACCCAGCTAATGGTGTTTGGGAGTTCGCGCTCAATTCAATTGTCTGTGAAGGTGATACCGTAGTAACGGACGTTTCGGTTACAGACAGTGTGTTGAAAGGCCGAGTGATCACCTTTCACACGGTTGTTGATGGCTTAATTCAAAAGCAAACTGAGTTTTGGCCAGACCCATTCGAAGCGCCGGCTTGGCGATCGCAGTGGATTCAGGTTGTATCGAACAATTAGTTTGTGTCGATACGATCAGTTTGTAACGAAAAACCAGGTCGTATCGAATAATCAGGTTATAACAAACAAGTGGCATTAGGAGGTTTCATTGAACAAGGTAGTGATTGTAACAGGCGGGAGCCGAGGCATTGGCGCGGCGACATCTAAATTGTTGGCCAGTAAAGGTTATGCCGTATGCGTTAACTTCATACACAATGAATCGCGAGCGGAAGAGCTAGTTAATGATATTCGTGAACAAGGCGGAACCGCTATCAGTGTTCGGGCGGATGTGTCTGTTGAATCGGACGTAAAATCCTTATTCGAGATTGCACGTAATAAGCTAGGCCCAGTGACTCACTTGGTCAATAATGCCGGGATTTTATTTACTCAGTCACCTTTGGTTGACATCGAATTGGATCGCTTTGAAAAGGTGATGAAATCGAATGTATCAAGCTGCTTCCTGTGCAGTAAAGCCTTTATCAAACAAGCTGACGGTGCGGGTTCGATCGTGAATGTATCGTCTGCTGCTTCGCGAACGGGCGCACCATTTGAGTACGTGGATTACGCAGCATCGAAAGGTGCGATGGATTCACTCACCAAAGGCTTATCGCTTGAATTGGCTGCGCGTAATATCCGAGTTAATGGTGTAAGGCCAGGTTGTATCTACACTGAAATGCACGCAGACGGCGGAGAGCCTGATCGCGTAGACAGACTCGCTTCGCAGTTACCATTACAACGAGGTGGCACACCAGAAGAAGTCGCTAACTCTATCGCGTGGTTATTATCGGACGAGGCTTCGTATGTCACCGGCTCGTTTATTGATATTGCAGGCGGTCGGTAGGGCACGTTGGCCTTTGCACTAAGATAAACAAGTTAATACCATCAACACGCAACACAAGTACCTAACTAAAAGAACGAAACTAAGAGTACAAACATGAAAAACTATTTTGAGAGCCCGTTTGTCGGAAAGTCACTGAAAGAACAAGTGACCAACCCAAACATCATCGTGGGCGAACATAGCTACTATTCAGGTTATTACCACAATCACAGCTTTGATGATTGTGCGCGTTATCTGCTACCTGATAGAACAGACATCGACAAGTTGATCATCGGCAGTTATTGCTCGATTGGTTCAGGTGCCGTATTTATGATGGCGGGAAACCAAGGCCACCAAAATCAGTGGGTCAGCACTTTCCCGTTTTTCTATCAAGACGACGAGAAGTTTGAAGGTGCGATCGACGGCTTTGAACGCTCTGGCGATACTGTGATTGGTAATGATGTGTGGATCGGTACAGAAGCGATGATCATGAGTGGTGTTAAGGTTGGTGACGGGGCGATTATCGCGAGTAGAGCGGTTGTGACCAAAGATGTAGCGCCATACTCGATTGTCGGTTCAAACCCTGCACGTCATATCCGTTATCGATTCGATGACACTGAGATTGCTCAGTTGTTAGAAATGAAATGGTGGGAGTGGAGCGAAGAACAGATCAAAGGCGCGATGTCGTTGATGTGTTCTTCAGATATCAACGGGCTTTATCATTATTGGAAAGCGATCAAGTAATCGCAGTCCCCGATATAGCCACGCGTGACAATGTAGCCCCTCATGGTGTTTATACAAGAATGCTCAAACAAGTGAAAATTTACTGAATTGAATCTATATATGACAAGACATCTAACGCGTCTTGCTTTGTGATAACACCTTGCCATGCTGGCATACCTTGTTCTACGTTACCTTCTAAAATGTCATCCGCCAAAGAACTTGGACTGGTAAAAAAGCCGCCTAGTTTATTAGCGATATTGGCGGGCTTGTGTGGCAATGAAGCGGCAGTGGGGCCATCACCGTGTCCTTTGTCGCCATGACACACCCGACAAAGCTGCGTGTATTTGGCTTTACCATTGGCAAAGTGCCTCGCATCGATTTCTGAGGCGGCACTCGCATTAAACGTCATCATTGAAGCGACTAAACCTAAGAAAGCTAACACGTGTAAATGGTTCATGGTTTTCATTGTTTTGTTCTCGATTATTATTTAACAATGAAAGAATAAGCAGATGTGAGTAGAAGAAACGTGAATAGGTAAAGCGGGATTAAGCTAAGTTTAGAAGTAGGTTTAGAAGCAAGTTTAGAAATAGGATTAGAAGCTCGTTTAGAAATAGGTTTAGAAGCAAGTTTAGTTTCGGACGAACATCAATGTGATTTGGGTAAATGATTGATTATATGCATATTGCATAGTATGGCGTGTCGCATTAGCGTGGTGGATGAATTGGAGGGGTATTATGATTAGTTGCAACGATTACGATTATATTGAGATTGTGTGTATGCACCGATACCCAATCAAATTAACGCTGAAGTCTGGCGAGCAGATTGAATGTGTCGGATTAGATACTCAACGCAATGATAGCCGTGAAGAGTGCATTAAGGTCAGTATTCAAGGTGTAGAACAACTTGTCGTACTCACTGATCTTTCCACACTAGAAGTCTGTGTCAACAATCCTTATTTTCAGCAAATTTCATTCAAAACGTCATAGGCTTTCAAATGAATAACACCATAGAACAATGCTATTGCACCGCGTGCAGAGAAGACACACAACACGTTGTTGTGTTGGTCAGAAAGACCAGTGCGTTTGCAGACAAACCTAACCAAAAGCGAAGCGAGTTTTGGGCAGGCATGATAAAAGGTTGGTTCCTTGGCCCGTTTATCGCGTCAATGGATGAGTTTTCTCGTCATCTTGTCTGTGAAAAGTGTGGCCACAAAGAGATACAAGATTAGTTAAGATTTTACATAGTTAAAACGTCGATTGGCTTAGGAATAAAACGAATGAAAGTAGAAACGATTGAAGCCGTAAAGGCGTACGGGTTTTCAGTAAGAACCACTAATACCGATGAGATTGATCCAACAAAAGCAAAGATAGGTCAATTATGGCAAGGTTTTTTCGATCAAGCTTTTCCTAAGCTGACACCAGATTCAAAAGTGTATGGTGTCTACACCAATTACCAATCGGATTTTACTGGTGAGTTTGATGTTATTGCATGTACCAATGCACTTACCGATAACAATTTAGATGACCTAGTCGAAACCGAAATTGAAGCAGGTAAATATCTGACGTTTTCTGCTGAAGGTGAACTTCCTCAAGCGGTCATCGATTTATGGGGCGAAGTGTGGGCGTACTTCAACGCAGCAGATTGCCCACATGTTCGAACTTACACGACAGACTTTGAATTTTACAAAGGCGAAACTGAAGTCGAGATTTCGATAGCGATTCAATAAGCTTTGGGTAGTCGTTAGTGATAGTCAAATTGAGTCATTAGTAAAAGAGTCGCTCTGTATGAGCGGCTCTTTTTATTGGGGTATACCGCCTAAATAAATTGTGGTGTACCGTCTTAACAAAGGTCAGCTACATCATTCTCATGAAGTAAGGAATAATCAGTGCGTTCGCTAAATCAATGAAGAACGCGCATACCAATGGCACGATGATGAAGGCTTGTGCTGAATGCCCATATTTCTGACTTACTGCCGACATGTTTGCCATGGCTGTAGGTGTTGAACCTAACGAAATCCCTCCAAACCCAGCACATACAACGGCTGCATCATAGGTCTTACCCATTGATGGGAACACGATGAAGATATTGATTATCACGGCCAGTAGCAGCTGCATTGCCAATATCGCGAAGATAGGACCCGCCAAATCAATGAGCGTCCAAAGTTGCATGCTCATTAGGGACATCGCCAAAAATGTACCCAAGGATATTTCAGCAATTAAGTCGATAGCGGGCGAGCGTGTCGGCCATTTTGCGCCCGAGATTCTAGGGTAGGAGTCTGGCATTACGTTGGTGATCACGATACCCGCAAACAAACACGATACGAACAGTGGAAGTTGTAACCCGGTTTGACTGATCAATTCATTAAGCAACGCGCCGACAATGACACAAATATGAATCGCTAACACGGCGTCTAAAAATTGAAATGATGTAAGAGCTTGGTGTTGTTTTTTTGCATTTGAATCGATTGAGTTTGATTGCCCGTCGACAGGTTTGAGGTTGTGACGCTTAATGAGAAACTTTGCAATAGGGCCACCCATCAGGCTGGCTAAAATCAACCCAAATGTTGCACTGGCGATACCAATTTCCATTGCGCTTTCTAGGCCGAACTCTTCTGCAACCTTGGGTGCCCAAGCAATCGCGGTACCATGCCCGCCAATCAGTGAAATACTTCCGCTGAGTAGGCCAAAGACAGGCTCTAGGCCAAACATTGATGCGACAGAAATACCGACGATGTTCTGCATAATCATGAAGAAGATAGTGATTGATAGCAAAATCACCAAGGGCTTTCCGCCTTTGAACAGGTCTTTCAAACTTGAGTTAATCCCAATCGTGGTAAAGAAGTAGACCAATAATACATCGCGGGCAAATAGATCAAATTGCACTTCGATTGAGGTCGTCGCGTATAAAACCGCGAACAGAAGCGATGCCAAAATCCCACCAGAGACAGGTTCAGGGATACTGAACTCTTTCAAAAAACCGATGACTTGATTCAGCCTTCGTCCGACAAATAGAACCACGATCCCCATGGTCACTGCAAAGAATGACCCGAGATGTAAGATGTTGTTTTCAAATTCCATAGTGATCCTTGTAAAGGTGAAGTTATGACGTAACTTTAGTTGCCAAATTGCGCTTTAATAAGCAACTAGATTAGCATTATTTGTTGCGTTCAAATGATAAGAAGTTTCGGAATTCCGGATCGGCAACAAGTTGTTTGTTACCTTCTTCAATCAATAGATCGACGTTTTCTTTGTCTATCATAAAGTCCGTCGGAATTTGATTGAGCAAATATCGCTTTGCGCTGTTGTCTGATTTATTCAAGCTGATCTCAATGAAGTAGGGTGAAACCTTACGACCTTGATGAGAGGCCAGTTCTTGCCAAGATTGCAACTCGTCAACGATCAAATCTTTTGTTGTATCGTTGTAGCGATGCAACTGTATATCGGTGATGACATCCACCGTTTGTTTCATGGAAGGTGCTTCAATCGACTCTCCAATGCCAGATTCTGGCGTCGTCGATGCATCAACCGAAATGATGACAATAGGGCGCGCGTGTTGGTTGTCGTACAAGTTTTTCAACTCTTCGTTGTCGTTGTAACGCAAGTATTCAGACATCTCATATACCGATAGCAAACCGAGGTTGTCAGTAATTCCGCCATCCACAAGGTGGAGATAACTCACATCATCCTTATTGCTATATGACTTTAACGACTTGATCAGATTTCGGTTGCGGTAACTTGTGGCCTCAAACGAGGGTTGTAAATGCTCTGATTTATCACAGTCATTTTTGTTTTCTAGTACCACAGGTGTGAAAACGAAAGGCACAGCAGAAGAAGCCGTCACCGAACTGGACACTGAATAGCTGTTCAGGTCTGAACATATGAGGTCAAAATACTCTTGTGTGAATGAAAAACGCGAACCCGTTGAAATGTCGGTCGCGTTAATGACAATGTAGGGTGCATCTTCTCGGTGCATGTCGGCAAATGTACTTTCACCGAAGATGTTGGCTTTGTAATAGTCGGTGGCTTTGTCTGTTCTGGTGGCGTACGAGAACCAATAAGTCGGAGATAAAAGGATGGAGAACAGATCTTTTGAGACTTCGTGATAAAGGAACGTTTCTTCGTAATCTTCGAATATCTGGTCACCATACAAACCATAATACGCGGCGGTAAAGCTGCCACCGGATACCGAACTGATCATATCAACTTCTTCTAACAGATTGACCGTTTCACCATTTACTTGGATGTTGGTGTCGCGCAATGCTTGCAACACACCATATGAGAGCGCAGCCGCTCGTGTGCCGCCACCAGAAAAAGAGAGGATCAACGTAACTTTGCTATTGGGTTTATTGAAGCTTTTCGCCGTGTAGGTTTGATTCTGCTGCGCAGCAGATGGGCTTGTGTTGGTTACTTTGTTTTTCGCGCTACAGCCTGAAAGGGCAAGCGAGAAGGCCACTAACAGTGAAACTTTCGCGAACCCTTTAAAATCGGGGTTAGGTGTGTTGAATGTGTTTACTTTGTTTTTTGGCATAGCGCATTTCAAACTAACGTTGTGATTGAGTGAAATGCGATTTTCGTTGATATCTAATATGCCATCAATAGCATCGCTTGCGATTCAGTGTCACGATTTTCATAACAATAGAGAGCTGTCTATGCTTATTTAGAACTGTTTTCAGTCATCTTCGGCAATCTTCAGCAATATGGAGTTATCTCCAGCAATTCATAGCGACTTAATGCTACCCAAAAACACAATCTTGCTTGGTTTCATTCCACAAAGGGTATTGCTTCATGACTTGGGTGTAGAGCTTACTGTCGAGGTGCGCTCTTAACCAACGTCCTACGTTCTGATATTCAGATTGCACAAACCACTTCTTCTCGACTCTTACGAACTGGCTAACAAACGGCATCACAGCAAAGTCGGCGAGGCTTGGCTTTTCTCCAAAGAAATAAGGCTGATTGGTGAGTAATGCCTCTAACTTGCTGATGAATCCTTCACAGGCTTGTCTGCGTTGTTCACTATCGATGTTTCGGTAACGCACTGAAGCGCGGTATTTCTCTAAGTGACCAATGAATTCTTCATCGTTGGTTTTGATGAGTTGTTGGACTTGCTCGCTAAGTATTGGATTGCTTAAGCGCAGAAGATCTTGAGGATCGTTTTGTTGAAGCGCCCAGTTCATCACATCTAAGCTCTGTTCTATGATTTGACCATCAGGCAATACCAATACTGGAACAGTGCCTTTTGGCGAACTGGCCAATAGTTCGCTAGGCTTATCTTTGGTAACAATTTCTCGAAGTAACACTTTCTGCTGTGATAGTGCGATGCCCATCCTTCCTCGCATAGCGTAAGGGCAGCGTCTTAAAGAATAAAGGATAGGTAAATCGAATTCGTTTGGCATTATTGAGGTCATTTAGTTTGAAAAGTGTTGTTAGGTGGTAAAGAGATCGTGATGTAGGTAGAATACGCGGCTTAAAAATTATAAGTAAGTGAGCGACTTCAAAAATGAGCAGAAAGATTGAGTTATTAGCCCCAGGTGGCGATGTAGAGGCGATTAAAGCAGCTATCGTAGCGGGTGCTAATGCGGTTTATTGCGGTTTAGACACCTTCAACGCTCGTAACAGAGCCTCTAACCTATCGTTAGATGAGTTGAATGGTGTGATTCGCCTTGCTCATGAATACGGTTGTGAAGTGTTTTTGACTCTTAACGTTGTGCTGCTGGAGCATGAAATTAAGAGCATCACTAAACTGTTGAACCAGCTTGTGAACACTAAGCTTGATGGCATCATCGTCCAAGATCTTGGTTTGTTCGATTTGGTGAAAAAGCATTTTCCATCGTTAGATGTTCACGCATCGACTCAGTTAACGACACACAACGAAGGCCAGATTAAGTTCTTGTCTAAAATTGGCGCAACACGCGTTAACTTGTCTCGTGAATTGAACCTGCCAGAAATCAAAATGCTGACGGAAGTGGCACACGACCACGATGTTCTAACCGAAGTGTTTGTACATGGCGCTTTGTGTATCGCATTCTCTGGCCAATGTTACTCGAGCTCAGTAAGTGTGGGTAACTCAGGTAACCGTGGCCGTTGTAGCCAAGCATGTCGTGATGAATACGAAATCACTGATGCCGGAAACAAGTTTCCACTGAACCTGAAAGATAATTCAGCGTACTACGACCTACCTGAATTGGTTGACGCGAAAGTCGACTCATTGAAAGTTGAAGGCCGTATCAAAGGCGCACACTACGTATACACAGTGGTTGATACGTGGCGCAAACAAATTGATAGCTTTGTAGAAAGTGGTTTGTTGATCGAAGACGATTCAAACCTGCACAAAGTATTCAACCGTGATTTCACTAACTCTTTCCTTAAGGGCAACCTAACGAAAGACATGTTCATTGATAATCCTCGTGACAACAGCATGAACTACGCCGTTGATAAAGCGACGAAAGAGAACAATGAAATCTCAGTGGTACAAATTCAAGAAGTGACCAGCGATCTTTATGAAGCGAAAAATGCCCTAGGCAGTGAAATGCGCGACAAGATCGAGTTCCTTGATATTCGTAAAACCCCCGTGTCATTGTCGTTTAACGCTAAGGTGGGTCAGCCATTTACAGTGACAGTGAACACACCAAAAGAAAACTTTACGGTTCAATCTCAATCATTATTGGCAACAGCTAAAGAGACTGCGATTACTCAGGCGTTACTTGAGAAGCGTTTCAAATCAGTGAAGAGTGCGGTTCATACGCTAGAAAACTGTAACTACGACAACTTAGATGAAGGTCTGATTCTTCCTTTGAAAGAAGTGTCGGTCTTAAAAGACGAAATCGATTTCATCTTAAACGGTTCTGTGAAAGTGATTAAGCACGTTGAAGTGCCAGCACTGCCTCAGCAACCAAAGGTTAACGAGAAGCCAACCATGTCGATGCTTATCGCTGATGTGGAAGACTTGCACCTGTGTGACGTAACCGACGCGGATGTTTACTTCAAACTGCCTGAAAGCTTCAAGAAGCGTTGTAACAAGTACATCGACATCTTGGCAGCAAACCCACGTTTGATTCCTTGGTTCCCAGCAGTATTGATCGGTAAAGATTACGACGAAGCGGTTCGTATTCTTGAAGAGATCAAGCCAGCTCGCATCGTGACCAACAACACGGGTATTGCTTACAAAGCTTACGAGATGGGTATCGAGTGGGTTGCAGGCCCGTTCATGAACACCACAAACTCTCACGCACTGGTTACGCTGAAAGAAGAGCTGAACTGTGCTGGTGCTTTCATTTCGAACGAGATCAACAAAGGTCAGATTCGTCATATTCGCCGCCCAGAGAACTTCAAACTGTTCTACAGCATCTACCACCCAATCTTGATGATGACCAGCCGCCAGTGTTTCTTCCAAAGAACCGTGGGTTGTAACAAGCCAAGCATCGAAGCAGGTTGCATGTTGAAGTGTGAGAAAGCGACCACGATTACCAACGTGAAAGGCATCTCTTTCGCGGTTGATAAACAGAAGGGTGGCTACCCAAGCATTTACAACCACGAGCAGTTCTTAAACCATGACGCTGTAACGGATTTCTCAGGTCTGTTCGACGAGTTCTTCATTGACCTGACCAACATCGGCGCGGGTTCGAAAGAAGTACAAGACAAAGTAGAGCTGATTAAACATTTCCAAGGTTTGATTAATGGTGTTGATGGTTCACAACAGAACCTAGAGCAGATGGTCGAAGTTCGAACTAATGCTCAATACGTGCAAGGTCTATAGGGTTCAAGGTTTATAGGGTTCAAGGTTTGTAGGTCTATAGATTTATAGGCCGCACGGCTTATAGCTTCTAAAGCAAAGAGCGTTCTGCATTCAAGGTCTATAAGTCTTAACCGTTTATAACCGTTTATAACCGTTTATAAACACTCTGAACCAATAAACAAAGGGCCACTCAATCGAGTGGTCTTTTTGTATCTGATTATTCTTAATCAGCGAATACGTTATTCCGTCACGGCTTCTTGTTTGAAGCATGGGCTCTTTAACGTGTTCATCTTCTCGATTTCATTGGTTAAACGCAGTGAAAGCAGCGCTTTTTGGTTTGAAGCAAAATCGAACATAACGATGGTCGCAGTGCCGATTGTCGTCAGCTTCTGTTGAGCCTTACTGACGATCGCGTATTCCATGGTGAAGCGGTCGTCTTGAATGTCTGTAACACGCGAGCCAATCATCAAGGTATCTGGATACGTGACTGGGCGGAAATACTTACAGTAAGTGTCACCAAGAACAGGACCAACTTTGGTAATCGCCATCTCTTCCATCAGCTCAACGTGCTTGAAAAAATCTAAGCGAGCGGTTTCGAAATAGCGAAAATATACGGCGTTGTTAACGTGATTGAGTGCGTCCATTTCTCCCCAAGCGACAGGGATTTCTGTTACTACCGGGTAGTCAGATAATAGTGCTTCCATGCGAACTCTCTTATTGTTATCTGTGTAGTTAATGTTATCTGGGTAATTAATGTAATCTGCTTATCCTTCATCGGGATAAGTTGTTATTGGAATAAAAACCCTACCGCTAAATTAACAAAACTGCAACACGTGTGATTTAAGTTTTTGAAGCTTGAAACCACACAATGTCAGTGACTTAACTTTTCGTTACTTATTGATTAGTGTCTCACTAAACAAACGACTTACGCACATCCACTCAATGATTACGCACTAAGGTGTTTGAATTGCAGTTCAACTAAGCGTTGGTACAATTCGCAGCTATTGATGAGAGACTGGTGGTCGCCGATGTCTACTAGCTGTCCTTTATCGAGCACCGCAATCTGGTCGGCGTGTTTAATTGTTGATAAACGATGAGCGATAATGATCGTCGTTCTGCCACGCATTAACTCTTCTAAAGCTTGTTGAACGTGATGCTCACTTTCGCTGTCTAGTGCGCTGGTTGCTTCGTCCAACAATAGAATGTTTGGATCTTTTAGGATGGCACGAGCAATCGCAATACGTTGTCTCTGGCCACCAGAAAGCCTAACACCGCGTTCACCAAGAAAGCTGTGATAGCCTTCAGGTAGGTTTTGGATGAACTCATGTGCATGTGCTTTTTTAGCGGCCTCGATAACTTGCTCGTCCGTTGCTTTCGGGTTTCCGTAGCGAATGTTGTGGAACACATCGTTACTGAACAGAGCAGGTTGCTGTGGAACCAGTGCCATCTGCTTTCTTAGCTCGTTAGGATCAAACTGATTCAGTTCAACACCGCCTAAGGTTACTTTGCCTATTTGTGGGTCGTAGAAACGTTGCAGCAGTTCAAATAGGGTGGTTTTACCTGCGCCAGACGGGCCAACCAATGCCAACACTTTACCTTCATGGGCCGTTAGCGTGAGGTTGCTTGTTGCGGGCTGGTCGGGTCTTGATGGGTAACAGAAGGTCACATCATCAAAAGCGACTTCTGGTGTCACGTTATCGAGTGATGTTGGGTTTTCTACAGGCGCAACAATATGGCTTTCAACTTGTAGAATTTCAATTAATCGTTCTGTCGCACCTGCCGCACGTTGCAATTCACCCATCACTTCAGAAATGGTACCTAATGACGAAGCTACCATAATGGCATAGAAGACAAACGCCGCTAAGTCACCTGCCGACATCGTACCGTTGATGACATCGCTGCCACCAACCCAAAGCATGCCTGCAATCGCACTGAACACGATAACAATCACACCAGAGATAAGAATCGCGCGTTGCTTTACTCGCTGACGTCCAATTTCATATGCTTTTTCCACTTCAATCGCAAATGACGCTTTCTCTTGTGCTTCTCGGCTATAACTTTGCACCGTTTTAATATGCTCAATCGCTTCGCCAGCATAAGAGCCGACATCAGACATCGAATCTTGGCTTTGGCGAGATAGGGCTCTCACTCGTCGACCGTATACCAAAATCGGAATCAGGATAAACGGCACTGAGGCCAACACGATCAGCGTTAGCTTAATGTTGGTCGCGAACAGCATGATGATTGCGCCAATACACATTAATGCGCTACGCATCGCCATAGAAAACGACGAACCAATAATGCTTTGAAGCAGAGTTGTGTCGGTTGTGATACGCGACATGATGTCGCCACTGCCATTGGTTTCAAAGTAACTCGGATGAAGTGTCACCACGTGATTGAAAACCGACAGGCGAATATCTGCACTAACACGCTCCCCAACAGAAGAGACTAAATAGAAGCGGAAAAAGGTGCCAATCGAGATCAACACGACTACAACCATGATGAATTGAATCGCACTGCCTAAATCTGATAACGATTGTTGACTGAAGCCTTGGTCGATAAGAAGACGAATACCGTGTCCGACTGAAAGGGTTAAGCTCGCCGTGAAGATCAACGCAATCAATGCTGCAATCACACGGCCTTTATAGGGCTGAATAAATTTGCTGAGCTCAAATAAAATACTGAGGCTTTTCTTCTCAGGTTTGGGTTGTGGCGCTTTTTGAGTAGATCGTTGAGCCGTTCGCTGAGTAGAGTCACGCGTAGAAGAGACATCGTTTTGCATATGACTGCCTTAATGTGTTGTCGCTTTAAGAGTAGATGGCTTGTTGTTTGTACGTACTTGTCACGAATCAAGTGCTAGTCGTTCGTAAATGTTTGTTGCTTACAAGAGAAACCATTAAAGCACGCATCGCTGACTGATGCTTCCTAGGACACTCAATTTTCGGACTTTGATGCTTAGCAAGTGAGGAAATCGATACTGTTCAAAAGGAACATTAAGCATTTAGTGAGACTTGAAATAAAGATCAAACGAGCTATTTGATTCTAATTTTTATGCATGTGAGCGTGAGCCAATAGCGAATGGAAGCTACAGGTTCTTAGATCTTGTACTGATTTTTTAATTGGAAGAGAAACGTTTGCTTTTCCCTCGATTTCAAGCTTATCAGCAACTTGTGACTTTTGGTTGTAAGACCAGTTATAGCGACTGTTTTCTACGCAACTTTCGTTACAAAAATTCAACAAAATAGTTTTTTATACATTTTTCTTGCATAAAACCTCGAATTGAATAGAATAACCAACAAATGACAATTAATGCAGTATTGTGGCATGAGTATTCAAGTAAAGAGCATCAACAAATCATACGGTAATACCCAAGTTCTTCATGACATCAGCTTTGACTGTGAAAGTGGCGAAACCTTGGTATTGCTTGGCCCAAGCGGCGCGGGCAAGAGTTCATTACTGCGTGTATTGAACCTGTTAGAAATCGCGGACAACGGCGAATTAGACATTGCGAACGAGCAATTCGATTTTTCAAGCCAGATCCAAGAAAAGCAGGGGCTTAAACTTCGTCGTAAAGTTGGCATGGTGTTCCAACAATACAACTTGTGGCCACATATGACGGTGATGGAAAACTTAATTGAAGCTCCCACCAAAGTGGCGGGTTTAGATAAGCAAGAAGCCATCAAGCAAGCTCAAGAAGTACTAAAGACACTTCAACTTGCCGACAAAGCAGACGCTTGGCCACTTCAACTGTCTGGTGGTCAACAACAGCGTGTTGCGATTGCACGTGCGCTGATGATGAAACCGGATGTGTTGTTGTTTGATGAACCAACAGCGGCGCTTGATCCTGAGATCACCAACCAAGTTGTGAGCATTATTAAAGAGTTGAGTGGAACGGGCATTACTCAAGTGGTTGTGACACATGAAGTTGATTTCGCGAAGAAGATTGCTAGCCACGTTCTGTATCTAGAAAAAGGGTACATCGTTGAACACGGCACCAGCGATTCATTCGTTAACCCGCAGACACCCGAGTTTGCCGAGTATTTGACTCATTAAATCTGAGTTAACGCATAAGATTCACGTAACTCACTAGATTTAGCTAAACACAACATCGATTAAAACAATCAAATTATAAAAATGGCCACAGGTCAAAATCACACAGATTCGGAGTAACAAAATGAAAAAGATTCTACTAGCTTCACTTATCGGCCTTTCTTCTGCAGGCATGGCTGTTAATGCATCGGCACAAGACGAAATCAAATTCGCAATGGAAGCAACTTACGCACCATTCGAATACATGGACGAGAACAACCAAATCCAAGGTTTTGACGTAGACCTAGCAAACGCACTTTGTGAAGAGATGAAAGCGACTTGTACTTTTCACAACCAAGCGTTCGATAGCTTAATCCCAGCGCTTAAATTCAAACGTTACGATGCCGCTATTTCGGCAATGGACATCACTGAAGCGCGTCTTAAACAAGTAAACTTCTCTAACGCTTACTACGACAACTCTGCAGCATTCATCTCTATTGAAGGCAAAGTAGCAGACCAAGCAGCACTAGAAGGTAAGCGTGTTGGCGTTCAAAACGGTTCAACTCACCAGAGCTTCCTACTTGAGCAAATGGCTGGCGTAACAGCGGTACCTTACTCAAGCTACCAAGATGCATTCATCGACATGAAAAACGGTCGTATCGATTCAGTATTTGGTGACACAGCGGTAGTAGCTGAATGGTTCAAAAAGCAAGACAACCTAACGTATGTAGGCGACCAAGTAACAAACCAAGAGTACTTCGGTAACGGCTTTGGTATCGCAGTAAACAAGAGTAACCAAGAACTTGTAGACCAGCTTAACGTTGCACTTGCAGCAGTGAAAGCGAACGGCGAATACGACAAGATCTTTAACAAGTACTTCGGTAAGTAATTTATGGAATTAACGGGTTACTCTTTAGGGCTCGTCGAAGCAAGCTGGATGACAGTTCAGCTTGCGTTCGTAAGCCTATTGGTTGGATTGGTTCTAGCAGTGTTGTTTGCAAGTGGTGAGATGTCTCGTCGTATTGCAATCAAATGGCCAACGACTGCATTTGTGACGATTGTTCGTGGTTTACCAGAAATTCTGGTCGTACTGTTTATCTACTTTGGTTCGACACAAGTTCTGTTCATGATCACAGGCGACTTCATAGAAGTGAGCCCGTTCTTATCTGGTGTTGTTGCACTGTCACTTATTTTTGCTTCTTACGCTTCGCAAACTATTCGTGGTGCGTTGAAAGCAGTAAGCAAAGGCCAGAGAGAAGCAGCAAGTGCGCTTGGTATTTCGCAATCTCATGCTTTCTTCAGAGTCGTATTGCCACAAGCTGTAAGACACGCGCTACCAGGGTTAACCAACCAATGGTTAGTGTTATTGAAAGACACAGCACTGGTTTCATTGATTGGCGTAACCGATCTATTGAAACAAGCGCAATTAACATCAGCAGCTACGCACGAAGCATTCACTTGGTACGCGACAGCAGCAGCTATCTATTTGGTCATCACTTTAATCACACAAAGATTGGTAAAAGTGATTGATGGTAAGTTCTCTATTCAAGGTTTGGGTAACAAAGGTGCAATGGCATGAATCAACAATACCTCTCCCAAATGCTTGAAGGCTTAGTGACCAGTCTTCAACTCACAGGTGCTTCATTGCTTGTTGGTTGTATCTTGTCATTGCTGATGACGGTAACACTAACCCTAAGAATACCTGCGATTCACTGGTTAACACGTGGCATCATTACTCTGTTTACCGGCACACCATTGTTGGTTCAGATCTTCTTGGTGTATTACGGCCCGGGTCAATTCGATTGGATTCGTGAAAGCTTCCTATGGGCATGGCTTAGCCAACCTTGGTTCTGTGCAATGTTAGCACTCGCACTGAACACCGCGGCATACAGCACGCTACTGTTCAGAGGTGCATTCAACGCGATTCCAGCAGGGCAGTGGGAAGCATGTCGCGCATTAGGCATGGACAAAATCGCAACGCTTAAAGTGTTACTGCCATACGCACTACGTCGCGCCGTTCCAGCTTACTCGAACGAAGTGATTCTAGTCTTCAAAGGCACGTCACTGGCAAGCACCATCACCATCATGGATTTGATGGGGTACGCTCAGCGTATCAACGGCCAAACCTACGACACGCTCACAGTGTTCGGCATTGCTGGCGCATTCTACCTAGCAGTGAACGGCGTATTAACGCTGATCTTCCGTCAGGTAGAGAAGAAAGCCCTCGCATTCGAAGCGGCATAAGCTAGCAATTCACAAGCGTAACTAACGTATAAAGCCTGCCATTTATTTTCGTATAAATGGCAGGCTTTTTTTGTGTTTGGGCATGTGCAGGGCACTGTGATTACACACAGTATGGGCGGGTTTTCGCTAAAATCATACTATATAGAAATATTCTGCATTTTGTCATTCAATGAGTTTATCTATGTTTTAAGTCACTGAAATACTGTGATTAATCGTGGTAGAGTCCCGTACATATGAAACTAGATAGAAAAATTCTATATTTAAATGCAGAATTTTTCTGTCTAAGAGCTGTTGAACTAAGCCGCTTCGCGGAGGGCTTTCCTCTCACTTACCTGATAGACCAAACTTATGATGTATCCATAGATTAAGGAATACATCATGACCTTATTAAGACAACAACTTATCGATGAAATGGCGGTTCGCCGTTTTTCTCCGAAAACCCATGCAAGCTATTTACGTTGGGTTAAAGAGCTATCTACTACTTACGATCT
>NZ_JBFRTD010000014.1:0-67600 GCF_041473955.1 Vibrio sp. 10N.222.54.E6
GTCCACTCCGCCACTTATTCAGAGGTTCAGCTCTTTAAAACTGAAATAGGGGTGTAGCTCCAATTGGCAGAGCAGCGGATTCCAAATCCGCGTGTTGGGAGTTCGAATCTCTCCACCCCTGCCATATTTAAGGCTCTAGCAGAAATGCTAGGGCCTTTTTGCTTTCTGAAGCTAATTATACGCCATTAGCAAAGCAGCGGATTCTCCGGCTTGCCAAAATAGCGCGTGTTGGGAGTCTAAACCTCTACTCCTGCCACATACAAAGCCTCAGCAGAAATGCTAGGTTTTTTTACGTCTGTTGCTTCTTCGAAGCAATGTTGGGAGAACTAGGCGTCCTCCTAACTTACCAGTTTGGTTGAATCTCCGGAGTGCCGACTCAGTCCTCCTCTGGCATATTTAAGGATCTAGACTGCACGCCCCGGTAGAAAGACTAGACCCTTCTTGCTACTGCATCAGATGTTCTATAGAGAAGTTTCGGTTCTAGAACATTGGTGTGCGAAGCTTTACTCTAATTACAATTCCTCTTCGATCGTGGTTCTCTTTCTACACTTTATTATGCTTTCAATACTTCACTTGAAAAGAAGGCCATGTATCTTTACTTAATTTATTTCCGTAAATACTTTGTGTTTATCTTCGCTCGAATGCACTCAAACTGGTGGTTGCTTGTTGGCCTGTTTGGAAGCGTTAGGTACGACAAAGAGTCGTGATTGCAGATAGCAATCATGACTAAAGTAGTGGTCAGAGATAGGGAGCAACTTGTAGGCTAGAGAGGCGTGCTTGTTGATGGACACAGGTACAAAAAAGGCCGCTTATACTAAGCGACCTTCGTTTATATTTTTAGGTATTAATCCAATTCTTTCTCAGCTTGTTTCGCTTTTTCTATCATTGGAGTGATTGTTGATCCTTGAACCAGAATAGAGAACACAACAACAGCATAGGTCATAACGAGGATTATCTCTTTAACATCTATTGCTTTGTCTTCAATCACCCAGATACCTGAAGGGATTGAAAGTGCCATAGCTAGAGCTAAGCCTCCGCGTAGACCACCCCAAGTTAGAATCTTAGTCGACCATGGGTTGTAAGTTCTAAAGCGTTTAAATCCAATATAAGACAAGAAAACACTTAGATAGCGTGCACTCAATACTAGAGGGACTGCGAACGCCATCAAAATCCAATCTTCTTGGTGGAACTTGAATAGCAGCATAGACATACCAATCAATAAGAATAGTACGCCATTTAAGAACTCATCTATTAATTCCCAGAAATGGTCTAGGTGATCCTCACTTTCCTTAGAAAATCCGATGAAGCGTGTCCAGTTGCCTATCATGATACCAGATACCACCATTGCTAATGGTCCAGATACATGCAGAACCTCTGCAAAAGCATAACCAGCTGTAGGAATACCGATGGTTAATAGCAACTCCATCGAGTGGTCATCGGTGTTGCTGATTAGATAGTGGAATATCAAACCTAGAACAAATCCGTAGACGATACCGCCAATAGCCTCTTGGACGAATAACATGGTCACGCTACCTACAGTCGGAGCTTCTGTGCCGAACGCAATGGTAAATAGGGTTACGAAGATAACTAGGCCAAAACCATCGTTGAATAGAGATTCTCCCTCGATTTGAGTAGAGATTCGTCTGGGAGCATCGAGCTTCTTCACTATTGCTAATACAGCTATTGGATCGGTTGGAGATATTAGAGAACCAAACAGTAAGCAATAAATTAGGTCAAATTGAATACCGATAAATTGACAAAACCCATAAAGTACAAAGCCAATAAAGAATGTCGAAAACAGTGTAGCACCAAGAGCGAGTACCGTTATTTCCCATTTCTGATCTTTTAGATTAGGTAACTTAATCCCCAAACCACCTGCAAAAAGTAAGAATCCCAGTATTCCTTTTAGGAGGAAGTCTTCAAAGTTGATACTGGCAACGGTTTCTGAAGCGATGTCAGCCAATTGGAACCAATTGTTTTGTCCCGCAATGATAATCAATAGAGATAGCATCATTGAGCCAGCTGTGATGGCGATGGTTGTCTGCATTTTACCAATTTTGGTATTAACGAAAGCAATAAGCATGGCTGCAGCGGACAAGAAGCATAAGGTGTAATAGACCGACATTGGGATTCCAATATGTAACAAAATATGAATATTAATTCTCGTTCTCTCATGCTCAAATAGCAAACATTTTTTTGTCATGACTTGGTTATTTACTTCATGTTTTAGACGTCTAGACTCCTTTCGAATGTGTGGTAGGATGGAGAGATAATTAAAGGAATGAGGTTGTATCGTGGGAAGTAATGTAAGGCAAAAGATTGACGCTCTGTTGAAGCAACGAATTTTACTGATTGATGGTGGCATGGGTACCATGATTCAGGATTATAAATTGGAAGAGCAAGACTATCGCGGTGAGCGATTTGCTGATTGGCATAGTGACTTAAAAGGTAACAACGACCTTTTGGTACTTACACAACCTAAGCTTATCAAAGATATCCATATGGAGTATTTGGAAGCCGGTGCTGATATCCTCGAGACCAATACCTTTAACGCTACAACCATCGCTATGGCCGACTATGATATGGAAAGTCTTAGCGAAGAAATTAACTATGCTGCTGCTAAGTTGGCTCGTGAAGCAGCAGATGAATGGACAGTGAAGACTCCTGATAAACCCCGTTTCGTGGCGGGTGTGTTAGGTCCAACTAACCGAACTTGTTCTCTCTCCCCAGATGTTAATGATCCGGGCTATCGTAATGTTAGCTTTGATGAACTTGTTGACGCTTACTCTGAATCGACTCGTGCGCTTATCAAGGGCGGTTCAGACTTAATTCTTATTGAAACTATCTTCGATACGTTAAACGCGAAAGCGTGTGCTTTTGCGGTTGAATCTGTCTTTGAAGAAGTAGGTATCATTTTACCGGTTATGATCTCCGGTACTATCACAGATGCATCTGGTCGAACGCTTTCCGGACAAACAACAGAAGCCTTCTATAATGCCCTTCGTCATGTAAAACCTATCTCATTTGGATTGAACTGTGCATTAGGTCCTGACGAACTGCGTGAATACGTTGGTGAAATGTCTCGTATTTCAGAATGCAATGTTTCCGCTCACCCTAATGCAGGTTTACCTAATGCATTCGGTGAATATGACTTGTCTCCAGAAGATATGGCTGAACACGTTAAGGAATGGGCTGAAAGTGGCTTCTTGAACTTAATTGGTGGATGTTGTGGTACAACGCCAGAACATATACGCCAAATGGCAGAAGCTGTTGAAGGTGTGACACCGCGCCAATTACCAGATTTACCCGTCTCTTGTCGTCTCTCTGGTTTAGAGCCATTGACGATATCCAAGGAATCTCTGTTTGTTAACGTGGGTGAGCGAACTAACGTTACGGGCTCTGCTCGCTTTAAGCGCCTTATCAAAGAAGAGCTATATGATGAAGCTTTGAGTGTGGCTCGAGAGCAAGTTGAGAATGGCGCTCAAATTATCGATATCAACATGGATGAAGGGATGCTAGACGCTGAGGCGTGTATGGTTAAATTCCTTAATCTATGTGCGTCTGAGCCTGAGATCTCGAAAGTGCCAGTCATGGTCGACTCTTCAAAATGGGAAGTGATTGAAGCGGGTCTGAAATGTATTCAGGGTAAAGGCATCGTTAACTCGATCTCATTGAAGGAAGGGAAAGAGAAGTTTGTCGAACAAGCGAAACTGGTTCGCCGATATGGTGCAGCCGTTATCGTGATGGCGTTCGATGAAGTTGGCCAAGCTGATACTCGAGAGCGTAAGGTTGAGATTTGTACTAATGCCTACAATATTCTGGTTGATGAAGTGGGCTTCCCACCTGAAGATATTATTTTTGACCCGAACATTTTTGCTGTGGCGACAGGTATTGATGAGCATAACAACTATGCGGTCGATTTCATTGAAGCTGTAGGGGACATCAAACGAGACTTACCTCATGCGATGATTTCTGGTGGTGTATCGAATGTTTCGTTCTCATTCCGAGGTAATAACTACGCTCGTGAGGCTATCCACGCAGTATTCCTATACCACTGCTTTAAAAACGGTATGGATATGGGCATCGTAAATGCTGGGCAATTAGAGATTTACGATAATGTCCCTGAGGATTTACGTGAAGCCGTTGAAGATGTGGTTCTAAACCGCCGAGATGATTCCACTGAGCGCTTGCTAGATATCGCAACTGAATATCTAGAGCGTGCAGTTGGAAAGGTTGAAGATAAATCTGCTTTAGAGTGGCGTACCTGGCCAGTAGAAAAACGCTTAGAGCATTCTTTAGTTAAAGGTATTACCGACTTTATTGTTGAAGATACCGAAGAAGCTCGTGTTAATGCCTCTCGCCCTATCGAGGTGATAGAAGGCCCATTAATGGATGGTATGAATGTGGTTGGTGACCTCTTTGGTGAAGGTAAGATGTTCCTTCCTCAAGTGGTGAAATCTGCACGTGTTATGAAGCAAGCGGTAGCCCATTTAGAGCCATTTATCAATGCAACCAAAGACGTAGGTGCAACTAACGGAAAAATCTTACTTGCGACCGTAAAAGGCGATGTTCACGATATTGGCAAAAATATTGTGGGCGTTGTCTTGCAGTGTAATAACTACGAAATTATCGATTTAGGCGTGATGGTTTCATGTGAAAAAATCCTTAAGGTCGCTAAGGAAGAAAACGTCGATATCATTGGCCTTTCGGGTTTGATCACTCCTTCCCTGGATGAGATGGTGCATGTTGCGAAAGAAATGGAAAGACAAGGTTTTAAACTGCCTCTTCTCATCGGTGGAGCAACCACATCTAAAGCGCATACAGCCGTTAAGATTGAACAGAACTACTCCGAGCCTGTGGTCTACGTAAACAATGCTTCACGTGCGGTGGGTGTGTGTACTTCGTTGCTATCTAACGAATTGAAACCTGCATTTGTTGAGAAGTTGGATATTGATTACGATCGCGTTCGCGATCAGCATAATCGTAAGAAGCCTCGTACTAAACCGGTCACTCTTGAAAGAGCACGTGCTAATAAAGTAGCTATCGATTGGGATGCTTACACGCCACCGGCACCCGCTAAACCGGGAGTTCACATCTTTAATGATTTTGATGTGGCAACTTTGCGTCAGTACATCGACTGGACTCCATTCTTTATGACATGGTCATTGGTCGGTAAATACCCTGCAATTCTTAATCATGAAGAAGTGGGCGAGGAAGCGAAACGCTTATTCAAAGATGCCAACGATTTATTGGATCGAGTACAGAAAGAGAAGTTACTTGAAGCTCGTGGGATGTGTGCGATGTTCCCTGCCAACAGCGTTGGCGATGATATCGAAGTGTATACCGATGAATCTCGTACTGAAGTGTTAAAGGTTTTACACAACCTTCGTCAGCAAACCGAGAAGCCAAAAGGTTTTAACTACTGTTTGTCTGATTACATTGCGCCGAAAGATAGCGGTAAAGCGGACTGGATTGGTGGCTTTGCAGTGACTGGTGGTATCGGCGAGCGTGAGCTTGCTGATGAATACAAAGCCAACGGTGATGACTACAACGCGATTATGATTCAGGCGGTTGCTGACCGATTGGCTGAAGCGTTCGCTGAATACCTGCATAAAGAAGTGAGAAAGGACATTTGGGGCTACTCGCCGGATGAGGAGCTGTCTAATGACGATTTGATTCGTGAGAAGTACCAAGGTATTCGTCCAGCTCCAGGTTACCCTGCTTGCCCAGAACATACAGAAAAAGGAACGTTGTGGGAGTTGATGGGTGTTGAAAAAGCGATCGACATGTCACTAACCACGAGCTACGCGATGTGGCCTGGTGCTTCAGTGTCTGGTATGTATTTTTCACATCCTGATGCCCGATACTTTGCGATTGCACAGATTCAACAGGATCAAGTGGATAGCTATGCCGACCGTAAAGGTTGGGATATGTTGGAAGCTGAGAAGTGGTTAGGCCCAAACATTAACTAGTTTGAATCTATAACGAGCTTTGATTCGTAACGTAAAAAAGAGAAAGGGTTGCTTAATAGCAACCCTTTTTGTATCTGTAATTTAGTTATTTATCTGTCGATGATAAACGGACTATCTACTCAAATAACTCTTGATGAAGTTTTTGAACCGCCAACTTAGACACAGATTCATCTAGCAAGAAGCATAGGTTGTGTGGGCTTGCTCCGTAACAAATCATACGTAGGTTGAAATCTTCTAGAGTGCCGAATACCTGCTTTGCATAGCCTTTGCTTTCGCTCATGTTGTTACCAATAAGAGCAACGAGGCATAGGTCGTGCTCAATATCTACGGAACACAACTCTTCAAGCTCAAGGCGAGCGGCTTCAGGTAACTCAGGAGCACCACCAGAGGTATCGGTTTGATCGAGAGTCAGTGAGACACTGATCTCTGAGGTAGTGATAAGATCGACTGAGATCTTATGTTTAGCCAGGATCTCGAATACCTTTGCCAAAAAACCATAGGCATGGAACATGTTAGCGCTGCGTAGCGTAACCATGGTTTGGTTGCAGCGTAGGGCAAGCGCTCTGAACAGAGGAGAGCTTTCAACTTGTTGACGAATCCATGTTCCACCAAGCTCTGGTGCTTTTGATGAGCCGACAAAAACAGGGATTTGATGGCGTAGTGCAGGAACCAGAGTTGAAGGGTGTAATATTTTCGCGCCAAAGTTTGCCATCTCAGATGCCTCACTGAAGCTGATCTCTGGGATAGGAGATGCTTTCGATGCGATACGTGGATCTGTGGTGTAGATCCCTGGAACATCAGTCCAGATCTCTAAACCAATCGCTTGTACTGATTCGGCAATTAGTGCAGCAGAATAATCACTGCCGCCACGACCTAACGTTGTGGTGTTACCTTCGCTATCGGCACCGATAAAGCCTTGGGTAACGACAACTTGCTGTTGGCATAGTGGAATCAATTTCTGCTGTGCTAAAGCTGCAATATCTTTTAATTGTGGTTCTGCTTTACCGAAGTCATCATTGGTGCGCATCACTTCTCTGATATCAAAACGAACAGCGGGTGTCCCACGTTCACGAATGATCTGAGTCAGAATATGTGTCGACATCAGTTCGCCACATGCCACTAGGTGATCGGTGAGTTTGGTACTGGCTTGGAATGATGCCGCTTCTGCAGCGCTCGCAATATCATCCAGAATACAGTGCACATCTTTTTCAATGTTAATTGGGTCAGCTAGCTGAGCAAGAATCGTATTATGAATGTCGGTTAACTGTGTCACTAGTTTTTGGCGACGAGTTTTATCTTGAACACCATTCGCGAGCTCAACAAGCAGGTTAGTCACGCCAGAGCATGCGCTACTCACGACCAATTTCGTATTTGAGTTGTTTTCAATAATGGCAGCACAACGGCTCATTGCTTCAAAGTTGGCAACACTTGTTCCACCAAACTTAGCGACATTAAAAGAACCAGCTACATTAGATGCACTCACGATATATCTCCCACGATTTCCTAAAATAAAATTACTGTTGGGTAATCCAACGTCCGATGTTTTTCGAAGAGAGTTTTAGAGCAAAAAAGAGAGGAATTATTAGAATAGTAACCTCAGAAGCTCTTCACCATATAGAAATGGCGACAGTTAACGGGATTCAGCCCGCTCAACCGATAATAAAGGTCCTGCATCCTTTTATTATCTCGGCACTGCTCCCCATGAATGTTTTGTATTGGAAATGCGGTTCCACAAAACACCTGCCTGGGCAGTGCTCCTCTTCTGCTAGATAGCCATTTCATTGAACGTGTTTGCGCAAATAATGTCAATCCGTAACGTGAGATAATTGAAAAATAATTTTAACAATTATGTGACACTGGTTTGACCTCAATACTTATGGCTAATTGCTGAGGTAATCAATTTGCTTTAGGGTGGATTGTTCACAACATTAACGTAAGGGATGTACATGTCTAATTTAACACTCACTGCTGCTATCGATAGCTTTTATCCGCCACACCGAACGTTAATGGGGCCGGGGCCTTCAGACATTTCTCCTCAAGTTTTACAGGCCTTAAGCCGTCCAACCATTGGTCACCTCGACCCGCTATTTATTGCGATGATGGATGAGCTTAAACAACTTCTTAAGTATGCATTCCAAACAGAGAATGAATTTACGATTGCTGTTTCTGCTCCAGGCAGTGCGGGCATGGAAACCTGTTTTGTTAATTTGATTGAGCCTGGTGAAAAGGTCATTGTTTGTCGTAACGGTGTTTTTGGTGAGCGTATGCGCGAGAATGTTGTTCGCTGCGGTGGTGAAGCCATCCTTGTTGATGACGAGTGGGGTAAGCCCGTTTCAGTTGAAAAGGTAGAAAAGGCATTGGCAGAAAACCCCGATGCTGTTGCTGTCGCATTTGTGCATGCCGAGACGTCTACTGGCGCGTTATCGGATGCTCAAGCTATTTCCGCAGTCGCTCGCCAGTTTGATGCATTGTCGATTGTGGATGCGGTGACATCATTAGGTGGTGTGCCATTGTTGGTTGATGAATGGCAACTCGATGCGGTTTATTCAGGCAGTCAGAAGTGTCTGTCTTGTGTACCTGGTTTATCTCCCGTGACGTTCTCTCAACGTGCTGTCGATAAAATGAAAGCACGTCAAGCTCCCGTACAAAGCTGGTTCTTGGATCAGAGCTTGGTATTAGGTTATTGGAGTGGAGAAGGTAAGCGTAGCTATCACCACACTGCGCCCGTGAACAGCCTATATGCTCTGCATGAGTCGTTGGTTTTGTTGAAAAATGAAGGCCTAGACAATGCGTGGTCTCGTCACTATGCGATGCACCAAGAACTTAAAGCTGGCGTAGAAGCTTTGGGGTTGGAGTTTGTGGTTGCTGAAGAGAGTCGCTTACCTCAATTGAATGCGCTTTACTTCCCTGAAGGGATTGATGAAGCCAAAATAAGAACGCAGCTGTTAGAAGAGTATAATCTTGAAATCGGTGCTGGGCTTGGCTCTTTGGCTGGTAAGGCGTGGCGTATCGGCCTAATGGGTTACGGTGCTCGTAAAGAGAATGTCGCTTTGTGCTTAAAAGCGTTACAAGACATTTTAAAATAACGGTAATAAATTGAAGTTTAAAAGAAAAGCGCACGAGAGAATGTGCGCTTTTTTGTGTCTAGGCTATAGGCTAAATGTCATTACAGCAAAATGACTCTAGATTCCTTGGCGTCATTTAGCTGAAGAAATGTTGTTTTCTGCTTCGGATATCTTCTTATACTGAACCTTGGAAAAGTCTCGATTTGGGAACAAGAAGCTCGCTTCACTGCGAATTTGTTCTGCCTTGCTGTGATCGCCTAATCCTTGATATGCGAGAATCAGGTTGGTGTAGAAAGCAGGCCTTGGCTTATTCTTTATGATTTCTAACGACCAATCTATATAAGGAAGGATCAGGCTAGGATCGGCTTTGTAGAGGCCGATATTTAGATAGGTACTGTACACATCCCAATCATAGCGATCTTTCCAGACTACGGGGTTCGTTACCTGCTTAAGAATGTCCGGGTTTTTCGGCTTAGACATTTCAAATTTAGTGAGTACATAATTGGTGTGTAAGGCACTCAGCATGTAAAAACTCACCAAGATAGGAACGACTAAGCTCGACACTCTGAATAGGATTTTACTTACGATACTAAACGGCTGCTGATAGTGGCGAGAAGTCCGTTGGTCGACCCAGTAAATCAAAATGATAAAGGTTATCCAGTGAATCGCCGAGTGGTAAAAAGGATACTCAAGCTGAGAATGTAAGAGCATAGGTATGAATAGCGCAAGTAGTGCTAGACGTGTTCCTTTCGCTGAGCTTGCTATGCGTGACATCACCAACATTGCAGCAATCAAGATCCCGATGATTGGTACTATTCCGCCTTCAACCCCCCAAAACAGGAACTCATTGTGTGGGTGATCCATTGAAGGAAGGCCGGGATGATAATTTGAGTTAAGTTGATGTTGGCGGGCTGTGTATAGCGTGTATTCGGATTCGAATTTTCCGTAGCCATAACCGGTAAATGGCTTTTCGATCATCATATCGAGCGCTTGTGGAAAGGTATAAGCTCGTGGACTTTCTAAGTTTGCTTTTTTACTGGCGAAACTATCAGTTGCACTGAGGCTGATTACCGAAAAGGCGACGACGATACCGACTACCACTGATGCACACCACCCGTAGAAGCGTTTCTTGGTCGAGAACTTGTATAGATAAGGCAGAATGCATACAAACCCAATGACGGCAGCCAACCACCCGGTACGTGATGCGATGATGATCAGCAAAGGTACGGTTAAGGCTGGTGTTAAATAAAGTAGAAGCGACTCGCTAATTTGGTGATTATATTTAGTTGGTTGCCTTGCTAAAAGATAAGCTGACAGCACAAAACCTGTAGCAAGAAAGCTTGCCATAACATTCGGTTGTTGGAATATCCCATAAGGTCTATTGGCCGCAGTGTTGTAGTCAAATAGGTTGCCAGGTTCTAATAGGAAATATTGCACATAGCCAAATAGTGCCTGTATGACAACAGCAAGCACAATGAACCACAATATGCGCTGCTTGTGCTTATTGCTGAACTTAAATTGTTGCAGCACGACGAATAATGTAAAGCCCGCCCACAATCCAAGTAAGCGCCCTGACGCTCCTTGAGGAGCGGCGTTGCTGTATAAAATCGGCAGTGTGAGTATGATGCAGCTTATCAACAAGCCAATCGTTAATTTGGAATACTTGAGTACTCGGTTAGTAGCAAGTTGGTAGAAGCCAATCGCCAGCGTAAAGCTAAGGGCTAACCAAGTGGTTGGATTAAAGGATAAAGTAAGGCCTGAGCCTCCTGGGTTAGGCATGAAAAAATGCATGGCTAATAAGAATACAACAGCTAGAGAGGCCAGAAATGCTTTATTGAGTGGTAGCTTAGTTACCTGATTTTCTAGTTGGGTACCGCTAGTGTGTATTGTTGCCATAAATCCCTAACCTTATAAAAACAGAGCTTGTTCCTTCTGAAACAAGCTCTGTTACTTTAACATTTTTCTGTCTGCTCGCAGGACGCTATTTTACACCTACTTCAAATTTAACATAGGTTTAAGGAAGCGAGCCGTATGCGAACCTTCGACTAACGCCACATCTTCAGGAGTACCTTCTGCAACAATTTCACCGCCTCCTTGACCACCTTCAGGGCCAAGATCTAGGATCCAGTCCGCGGTTTTGACGACGTCTAGGTTATGCTCAATCACGACAACCGTATTGCCGTGATCACGTAATCTATGCAGTACCGTTAATAGCTGTTGAATATCGTGGAAGTGAAGCCCTGTTGTTGGCTCGTCGAGAATGTATAAGGTTTTACCTGTATCTCGTTTCGACAGCTCACGTGCCAATTTAACACGTTGGGCTTCACCACCAGATAAGGTTGTCGCTGCTTGTCCGAGGCGAATGTAGGAAAGGCCAACATCCATTAAGGTTTGCAGCTTACGAGCAATAACAGGAACAGGGTTGAAGTATTCTCGAGCATCTTCGACAGTCATCTCTAGAACTTCGTCAATGGTTTTCCCCTTGTAGCGGACCTCTAGCGTTTCACGGTTATAACGCTTACCTTTACACACATCGCACGGTACATACACATCTGGCAAGAAATGCATCTCTACTTTGATGACACCGTCTCCCTGACACGCTTCACAACGACCACCACGAACGTTAAAACTGAATCGACCTGGCTTGTAGCCACGAGATCGTGATTCTTGTGTACCTGCAAATAACTCTCGAATTGGAGTGAAAATACCAGTGTAGGTTGCAGGATTCGATCTTGGTGTTCGACCGATAGGGCTTTGATCAATATCGATTACTTTGTCGAAATGCTCTAAGCCTTTAATCTTTTTGTGCTGCGCCGGAACTGCAGTTGTTGCACCGTTCAATTGAGTGTGGGCGACTTTAAAGAAGGTGTCATTGATGAGTGTTGATTTACCGGATCCCGATACACCAGTAATACAGCTGAACAAGCCTACAGGGATTGTCGCAGTGACATTCTTTAGGTTGTTCCCAGTCGCGCCAACGATCTCGACGACCTTTTTCTTATCGATAGGCGTTCTTTGTTTGGGGATCGCAATTTCTTTGGCGCCGCTGAGGTATTGCCCAGTTAAAGAATTCGGATTTTCGATGATGTCTTGCATGGTGCCTTCAGCGACCACGTGACCACCATGAACACCTGCGCCTGGGCCTATATCGATAACATGGTCAGCGCAACGAATCGCATCTTCGTCATGCTCAACAACAAGTACGGTATTTCCTAAGTCTCTTAGGTGAACCAGAGTTTGCAGTAGACGTTCATTATCACGCTGGTGGAGGCCAATCGATGGTTCATCCAGCACATACATAACGCCAACTAAACCGGCCCCAATTTGACTTGCTAGACGAATTCTTTGCGCTTCACCACCTGACAGTGTTTCTGCACTGCGTGATAGGTTCAGGTAATTCAAACCAACGTTCACCAAAAAATGCAGACGATCATTGATCTCTTTCATCACTTTATCAGCAATTTGTCTACGCTGGCCGTCTAACTTCAACTCTTGGAAAAATTGTAGTGCGTCAGCAATGCTGAGCTGAACGATTTCTGGCAGTGTGGTATCGCCAATAAAGACGTTTCTTGCTTCTAATCTTAAACGCGTACCATCACAGCTAGAGCATGACTTCGTTGATATGTACTTGGCAAGATCTTCACGCACCGCGCTAGATTCAGTGTCGCGGTAACGGCGTTCCAGCGTATTTAAAATACCTTCAAAGGGGTGACGCTTGACTCGGATATCACCACGATCATTGATGTATTTGAATTCAACTTCAGTTCTACCAGAGCCCTTGAGGATGATCTCTTGAGTTTTCTTTGGTAAAGAGTTGAACGGAGCATAAAGGTCAAAACCATAATGGTCTGATAGCGATGTCAGCATTTGGAAATAGTAATAATTTTTCTGATCCCAGCCTTTTATCGCACCTTCTGCAATGCTTAGGTTCTCATCTAAAATTACTCGACTTGGGTCAAAATATTGTTGAACACCAAGTCCATCACAAGTACCACATGCACCAGCAGGATTGTTGAATGAGAATAGGCGAGGCTCAAGTTCTTGCATGCTGTAGCCACATTTTGGACAAGCGAAGTTTGCAGAGAACACGATCTCTTCTTGTTCTTTATCATCCATCCAACCGACTACGGCGATGCCACCAGAGAGCTCTAATGTTGTCTCAAACGATTCAGCTAAACGCTGTTGAAGATCTGGGCGAACCTTAAAGCGATCAACGACAACTTCAATGGTGTGCTTCTTGTGCAGCTCCAATGTGGGAGGATCGGACAGATCACAGGTCTCACCATCAATACGGGCACGAATAAAGCCTTGAGCCGCTAGGTTCTCAAGCGTTTTAACGTGCTCACCTTTACGTTCTTTGACTATTGGAGCCAACAGCATCATCTTTGAACCAGCCGGTAGCTCTAAGACTTTATCGACCATTTGGCTGATGGTTTGTGCTGCAAGAGGGGTATTGTGATCAGGACAGCGCGGCTCACCAACTCGCGCGTACAGTAATCTAAGATAGTCATAGACTTCAGTAATAGTACCGACGGTTGAGCGAGGGTTATGTGAAGTCGATTTTTGTTCTATGGAGATGGCTGGAGATAAACCTTCGATGTGGTCGACATCGGGTTTTTCCATGAGAGATAGAAATTGACGAGCGTAGGCCGACAAAGACTCAACATAACGACGTTGACCTTCTGCGTAGAGGGTATCAAACGCAAGTGACGACTTTCCTGAACCTGATAATCCAGTGATAACCGTCAGCTTATCACGAGGTATGGTTAGGTTAATGTCTTTGAGGTTATGCGTACGAGCGCCTCTAATTTCTATTTTATCCATCTCAACAGACCATGTAATTTTAAGTGGCTAAAGTATTACATAGAGTGAGATTTGTGCAAAGTTTTACTGGATAAAAAAACAGTAATAAAAAAGGGCGACTCTTTTGAGTCACCCTTGGAATCATTTAATGTGCTGTTAACCAACCGCTCATTGCTATTAATTAAATAGCTAAACAGTGAGTAAGCCAAAATTAGCGATTAAGCTTCTTTTGTGGTTGAGTGCTTACCTAGCTCGATTTGTTGTTGATCTTTTTTATATAGGTTTTCAAAGCAGTAATTTGTTGCTTCGATGTAGCCTTCAACACTACCGCAGTCAAAACGTTGGCCTTTAAATTTGTAAGCCAATACACAGCCTGCTTTTGCTTGTTTCAGCAATGCATCAGTGATCTGGATCTCACCGCCTTTGCCTGGTTCAGTCTGCTCGATAAGCTCAAAGATATCTGGGGTCAGGATATAACGGCCAATGATCGCTAGGTTGCTTGGAGCAGTGCCTGGCTCTGGCTTTTCTACCATGTCATCGACACGGAACAGGTCATCTTTGATCATCTCGCCAGAGATAACACCGTATTTGTGAGTCTCTTCTTCAGGAACTTCTTGTACTGCCACAATTGAACAGCGGAATTGCTTGTATAATGCAACCATTTGAGTCAGTACACCTTGCTGTTCGTTCACACAAAGGTCATCAGCAAGCACAACCGCGAACGGTTCATCACCCACAAGCTCACGCCCCGTCAAGATAGCATGACCTAGACCTTTCATTTCGCGTTGACGAATGTAGGTGAAGTTTGCTGCTTCAATCGTCTCACGAATATTGATTAGCAAGTCTTCTTTATTGGTACCGCTAATTTGGTGCTCAAGCTCGTAGTTCTTATCAAAGTGATCCATCAATGAGTGCTTACCACGGCCTGTAACAATGCACATACCATCCATACCTGCTTCGATGGCTTCTTCAACGCCGTATTCAATCAGAGGTTTGTTCACAACAGGCATCATTTCTTTAGGCATTGATTTAGTTGCTGGTAGGAAGCGTGTACCGTAGCCAGCTGCCGGGAAAAGGCACTTTTTGATCATGATAAGACCCTTTATCTATAATAATTATTGATTCAACTGATTTGTTGATATTTCTGAGGGCAACTCTAGCATATGTTATGTCGAAAATTCAGCAACAATACCTATGATTACTCGAGCTTCCCTCATTATTATTGTCAGATTAGAGGCGAAGCGGTTATGCAAGCAAGTTTTGGTTTGCCCATGCAATAGCTTGGACTCTATTTTTCACCGCTAACTTACGGAATATTTGATAGAGGTGGGATTTGACCGTGAATTCGCTAATGAAAAGGTCATCGGCTATTTGAGTATTTGATGATCCTGATTGAAGGCAGCGAATGACTTGGATTTCACGAATAGTTAAATCAACATTGGTTGGGGTCGTATTGGTATTGACCATGTTACGATAATAAAACAGAAGTTGATTAGTCACCTTCCTTGGTAACCAATTATCACCATCGATCACTTCTTGAAGACCACGAGCAATCTTGTCCTTTTGATCTGTGTTGTAAAAGAGTCCTTTTAATACCCCATAGGTCAGCAGTTCTGAGGTAGGAAGTTGCAGAGGAACATTGAATAAAATTATCTCATGATTCTTCCACATCACGGGTAGGTTAGGACAAATAGCCAATAGCTGTGGTACCTCTTTGTAATCAACGAGTAAGATGCGATTGCTCTGCTTTCTATCAACTAGCATCAATTCACTTGGTGTCATTTTGTAGAGAATAATGGATAAGTGTTTTTCGATTTCTTTTACGTGTAGGTAAGTGTCACTCGGATCGATGCACAGAAAGTGTAAAGTGCGAGCGTATCGAGATTTTCTCATTGAAACGTCCTGTTTATATTTAATGAGATTTCACGTTGTCATGCACATTTTTACTTCTCTAGCACCTTTTATGTGACTTGCGTTGAATATCAACTCTCAAAGTAAATGAGTGGTTTGTAAGTGGAGGAAAAAGCAACATCGCTCTGAATATCATGATTTGTTACGTTTTTAATCTTTGTCGTGAGGAGAGAATAGGAATGCGATTTATCACTGCAGAAAAGCATGCTATTCTTGTGCGCTAAAATTTTCTGAGACTATGAATTTAGACGGAGCAAATCATGGCTAGCCGTGGAGTTAACAAAGTTATATTAGTGGGTAACCTAGGTAATGACCCTGAAATTCGTTACATGCCAAATGGCGGTGCAGTAGCGAACATTACCATTGCAACGTCAGAGTCATGGCGTGACAAAGCAACTGGCGAACAGCGCGAAAAAACAGAATGGCACCGTGTTGCTCTGTTTGGCAAGCTGGCGGAAGTTGCTGGTGAGTACCTACGTAAAGGTTCCCAAGTTTACATTGAAGGTCAACTTCAAACGCGTAAATGGCAAGATCAAAGCGGTCAAGATCGCTACACAACAGAAGTCGTTGTTCAAGGCTTCAACGGTGTAATGCAAATGCTTGGCGGTCGTGCTCAAGGCGGTGCTCCTGCCCAAGGTGGTATGGGTAACAACCAACAGCAAGGTAGTTGGGGGCAACCACAGCAGCCACAACAACAGCAGCAACAATACAGTGCGCCAGCTCAACAGCAGCCGAAAGCACCTCAACAAGCTCCTCAGCAGGCTCAACCTCAATATAATGAGCCGCCGATGGATTTTGATGATGACATCCCATTTTAAGCACTGTTTTTAATATATTATAAAAGCAGTATTAAATTGGAAGAAGCCGCGTTCATCGCGGCTTTTTGTTACCTACAATTCTTAACGCTTTATTTACAACGTCAATTTATAGTATAAGTAGCAATACGGTATAATGTGAGTTGAAAAGGATTTCGTTATTCATGAGATATACCCCGACACTAAAATTGAGCACTCGATTGGTCGCATTTGTCACCGTGATAGTGATCAGTGCGATGTTCATCCTTTTTATTGGTGGCACACTCTCCTTTAAGCGTATAGGACAGGAATATTTAGATCATTATTTGGTTGGCATTGTCGACGTCGTAGATAAAGAGATGGAAGATCCAGATGCTGCGTATTCAATGCAACGTTGGATGCCGAAGATGTTGCAGGCAAGCAATATCGTTGAGATGAAGCTTTCAAACAAAACCGGTATCGTTTACCGATTTAAAGATACCTCCCCACAAATTGATCCAAACCGTCTCTATGAAAGAAGCTTCATTTTAGATCGAAATGAAGGCTATCAAATCGAATTTAAAGCACTCCCCCCTTATATTGGTTACAACTACTCGATTGAAGCTATGTGGTCGATTACTTTGGCGGTGGCATTGATCCTTTTTTGTTTGGCTCGTGGTGTTCGTTGGTTAAAAGAACAGTTAATGGGCTCAGAGATTTTGGAAGAGCGAGGGAGAATGATCCTTGCTGGGCAGGTAGAGGCTCATTCAAAAGGGGACGAGCGAGAATGGCCATATACGGCAAGTGAAGCGCTTGATGTACTGATTGAAGAGTTGAAAGATGCACGCCAAGAGCGAAGTCGCTTTGATACTTTTATCCGCACCCATACTTTTCTAGATAAGCTCACTGGTACAGCCAACCGAGTACTATTTGATAACAAACTTGAATCTGTACTGCATGAAAGTGGCGCTCGTGGAGGCGTTTTACTGATACGTATCGACGAGTGGGAACAAGTTCGAGATTCCAATGACAAGCAGCTCACCGACGGATTTATTATTGAAGTTGGTGAAGTATTGTCGAATATTGTTCAGCGTTATCCCGATGTCATTTTTTCTCGCTATTACGAAGCAGACTTTGCCGTGTTTATTCCGCATCAAGGAACAAAGGATATTGCGACGTTGGCTGCTCAATGTTTAAGGCAATTAGATAAATTGACTCCGCCGGAGCCTTTGGAGTCAGATAACTGGTGCCATATTGGCGTGACAATGTATGTCGAAGGTGAACGCCATAGCCAAATCATGGATGAAACGGAAACAGCGTTAAAGAGCGCTCAGTTAGAGCGCATTAATAACTGGAGCCGTTACCCAAAAGAAAATAAAAGTGAGATAGACAGAGGCAGTGTTCGCTGGAGAACATTACTTGATAAAGCCCTACTACCTGAAAATTTAGTAATCTTTGCTCAGCGGTGTTATCTTATGCCGGATTCCGGTCAAGTTAATGAATTGCATAAAGAAATATTCATTAGAATTCAAGATCCAGACAAAGGTCTATTGAAATCTTCTCGTTTTATGTCTGCGGTAGAACAAGTCGGTTATCAAGCTCAAATGGATCAATCGGTTTTGACGGTTTTGTTTAAGTCGCTGAAAGTATCAACACAGCCTGTCAATTATTCGGTGAACTTGAGTGTCACTCCGTTTGCAAATAAATCACATTTTAAATGGTTCAGAAGTGAGTTGTTACAGCTCTCTGCTCAGCATCGTTCTCAGCTTGCTTTTGAGTTTTCAGAAGGCCATCTAATTACTCACCTTGATTATATGCGACCAGTGGCGAAGATGTTACGAGGGTTAGGGTGTAAAGTGGTGGTTGGCCAAGCTGGGCGAACCATTGTTAGTACTCATTATATAAAGGATTTGAAGGTTGACTATATTAAGCTTCATCGAAGTTTGGTAAAGAAAATCGATCAAAGGCATGAAAACCAACTGTTTGTTCGAAGTCTGATTGGAGCATGCGGTGATTCTCCAACTGAAGTGATCGCGGTCGGAGTTGAGACAAAGCAAGAAAAGAATACCTTGATAGAGTTAGGCATTAACGGTTATCAAGGGAGATATTTCGACGAAGAACAACAAATCATTCCCTTGCCTACTCAAGGGAAGAAGACAGTGAAAGCTGAATCCGTTGTAAAAGTCGGTCGAAGAAATCGATGGCGTAAGAGTAATAGTTAAGCATGAATTTTAAAGCGATTTTAGACAAAATAAAGCCAACGAATAATAACGGTAGTTCTCAAATTGTCCTTTTGGGTAATGATACCGTTTATATTTCATCGACTGAGTCAAAACCTCAAGTCACCAGTTTCCCTGTGGTTAACGGTGACTGGGAAAGTGCGCTGAAAAAATTGTTGAGCAGTGAGTCGCTTACCAGTGATTGCCTTCAGCTAATTGTTTGTGCTAACTACTACCAAACTTATCAAATTGATAAACCGGACATTCCACAGAGTGAATGGTCGGTTGCATTGCCTTTTCTATTGAAAGATCTGATCTCTGAAAGGGTGACTGAGATTACAGCGAGTGCGGTAGCGCTACCGACCTCGAATAAGCTACAAGTGTATGTTTTGCCTAAAAAGCTATTGGACAAGCTTGTAAGCATTACTAATTCAGCACAAGTTGATCTTAAAGGTATTGCTCCCGAAGATGAAGTTTGGGGCTACAGTGCTGGTGAGCTCTCTAATTTCATTCTTTTACAACGCAGCCCCAACTCACATTTTAAGCTTGGTGCATTTGTTGAAAACACGGTTTGCTTCCAAAGAACAATCCGCAGTGTTGTCCCCCCCTTAACTGGTACCGCATCAAGTGCATTGCAGTTGGATGGTCTAGCTTTAGAACTCCAACGATCGATTGATTACCTGTCTTCTCAAATTAAAGGCACTCAACTTCATCAGTTAAAAATCTGCTGTGATGATGAAGATGAAGCTGAATTACAGAGTGTGTTAAATAGCACATTGAGTTCGACCGTTTCTTTGCTTGTTGAAGGTGAACGCGAAAATTCAGAGAAATGGTTAGTTACGCTCGCGGCTGAAAAGAATATTTTTAACGTTAATCTCTACCCTGAGCACCTTAAGCCTAAAAAAGAGTATTTCACTCTAGTGAATGTGGTTATGGTTTGGGGGCTTGTGTGTACCTTGTTGCTTGGCAGTTATAGTGTAATGCAGTATCAAGCATCGAATTTGGATGAAGAGCTAGCAGCTTTACAATATGACTTGAATCAGCTTAACCAAGAAGTTAACCAATTAAACAGTCAGTTAATTCAACATAAACCGTCTCCAAACAAGGTAGCTGCGGTTGCTCGTCTCACTAGTGAGACGCAAGCGAAAAAAGAGGCGTTGAAGGCGGTCGGTCAATTCGATGAATCTCAGCAAGTCGGGTATTCTGGCGTCATGAACTCCTTCGCTCAATTAGGCCGAAATGACATCTCGCTTTCGCATATATACATGACTCACGATACCTTAGAGCTTAATGGTTTTGCCCGTGATGCAAGTGTAGTTCCAAATTGGGTTGGTCAATTTAAGAATGAACTTAATTTAGTCGGACGTACCTTTGAAAAGATAAAGATAGGTCGAAATGAGCAAGATGTGGTGACGTTTGAGTTAAGTACTCATAGGGAGAGTGAATAATGCAACTGTGGAACCAGCTTAGCGATAAGTTCCTTGCATTAAGCCTGAGAGAGAAATGGCTACTTTTCGTGTGTGGTCTAGTGGGCTTATCCATGCTTGTATTTACCTTATTGATTGAACCTGCATATCTTGATTTACAAGAAAAGAATGTGAAGTCGATGAGCCTTACGCAGTCAAATCAGAAACAACAAGGTGAATTACTTGTTCTACAAGCCAAGTTGAACAAAGACCCAGATAAAGAAATTGATCTTGAGTTAAAAAAACTATTGGTTGAGAGCCAAGAGCTATCATTTGAGCTCGCTGAAATCGTTGATAGGTTGGTTACGCCTTCTCAAATGGCGCAGTTATTAGAGAGCGTTCTTAATGCAGGTAATGGACTGAAGCTTGAGTCTTTAGAATCGTTACAACCAGAAGCTATTTCGGACAATCAAGAGAACAGTGACAATTCAAAGTACTTTCTCCATCCTGTTAGAATGGAGTTGACGGGTAGCTACTTCGATATTTCAATTTATCTTCAAGCACTTGAGTCACTTCCTGTGAGCTATTATTGGCGCACGTTTGAGTATTCAGTAGAAGAATATCCCAAAGCTCGACTTGTGTTCGAGGTTTACACCCTAGGTACCAGACAGGAGTTTATTGGTGGTTAGAACTCTAGTGTTATCTTTGCTGTTTGGTAGTTCAGTGGTATGGGCAGAACAAGACCCAACAGCGCCATTAGGTTGGCTTTCGCCCCAACAGAAATCAGCATCAGCTAAAAAGGCGCCAGTTCAATATCGTTTACCGTCCCTAGAGAGCATTGTTTGCAAGGGCGATACACCTTGTTATGCGATTATGAATGGTCAGATTCTCGAACAAGGAGAAACGATCAGAGGGTACCGAGTTAAGAACATAGATCCAGAGTACGTCACTCTGCAGAGAAGCTCTAAGCAGTGGAAATTAGAGATGTTCTCTTTAGATGTTAAGAATAATTAAGGTTAGAGTGAAGACATGCGTAAACTTGTAGTAGCAATTCTAGTGTCATCTTTAGTCGGCTGTTCGATGGGGCATAGAGATCCTGTTGAGATAAAAGAGTCTTTAAACGAATCTATTAATGAAGCGAATAGTAAAGCACTTCATGACTTACCTTCGTCGGTACAAGATGACCTTATGCCTCAGCTAAGTTCGGACTCTATGTCTCCGAGTGTGGAAACCGTCAAGCGCTTTCGTATTCAAGCAAAAGGTGTTGAAGCGAGAACCTTTTTTGCAAGCCTAGTGAAAGGTACTGAGTACAGTGCCGCGATTCATCCAAGCGTTGCTGGAAAACTCACTCTAAATCTAACAGACGTGACGTTAGATGAAGTACTGGCTGTTGCTCAGGATATGTATGGTTACGATATTGAAAAGCGTGGCAAGGTCATTCAAATTTACCCTGCTGGCCTGCGTACAGTCACGATTCCAGTGGATTACTTGCAAGTAAAGCGTTCTGGTCGTTCTTTAACGACGATTACTACTGGAACAATTTCCACTTCAGACTCTAACTCTAACTCGAACTCATCTAACTCGAATTCTAATTCGTCTAATTCAAACTCATCGAACTCGAACTCGAACTCGAACTCGAATTCGTCTAGCTCCACATCTAACGGTGGTACGGAGATTGAAACGATATCTGAAAGTGATTTTTGGCCGCAGCTTGAAGCGGCAGTCGCTCACTTAATTGGTTCTGGTGATGGGCAAAGCGTTGTGGTTACGCCACAAGCGAGTGTGATTACGGTACGTGCTTACCCCGATGAAATCCGAGAGGTTCGTGAGTTCCTTGGTATTTCTCAGAAACGTCTGCAGCGCCAAGTTATCTTGGAAGCCAAAATTATGGAAGTGACACTTAGTGACGGCTATCAACAAGGCATTAACTGGACCAAGATGTTTTCGTCGAACGGTACTAACTACACGCTAGGTATGGGTTCTATCGTTAAAAATGCAGCTGGTACGATCATCCCAGGCAAACTACCAGGCATGGACCCCATCGGTACCGCTTTAGGTGGTCAATCTAACCTCGTTGTTTCCGGTGGTAGCTTTGAAGCTGTATTGAGTTTTATGGATACACAGGGTGACTTGAATGTGTTATCTAGCCCAAGAGTGACAGCAGCTAATAACCAGAAAGCTGTTATAAAAGTGGGTATAGATAAATATTTCGTGACGAATTTATCAAGTTCGGTCGGTAGTGGTGATAACGCGAATGTTGCCCCTGAAGTTGAGCTAACCCCGTTCTTCTCCGGTATTTCTTTGGATGTGACGCCGCAGATCGATGATAAAGGAAATGTGTTCCTGCATGTTCACCCCGCAGTGATTGAGGTGGAAGAGGAAGTGAAAGAGCTTAATCTTGGCTCAACAACTGGTGTTGTGACGCTGCCGTTGGCTAAAAGCTCTATTCGTGAGTCTGACTCCGTGATTCGAGCGCAAGATGGTGATGTGGTTGTTATTGGCGGATTGATGAAATCAAACACCAGTGACATGACTTCAAAAGTTCCATTTCTTGGTGATATCCCGGCACTCGGTCATTTGTTCCGTAATACCAGTCAACTAACTCAAAAAACTGAACTTGTTATTCTATTAAAGCCAACGGTTGTAGGTGTAAATACTTGGCAATCAGAAATGGAGCGTTCTCGAGATCTTTTACAAGAATGGTTCCCTGATGAATAGTAACCACTCACTTTATCAATGCAGATTGGTAGTGAATTACTAAGCTAGGTCGTCTTATGTATCAAGTTCATTTTGATTTTGAACAGTTACCATTTACCTTAACGCCGAATACCGATTTTTTTTATGGTTTAGCACCTCATTTTGAGGCAATTCAAACGGTCATTTCGGCGTTAGAAATGGGCGAGGGGGTAGTTAAGGTTACAGGGGAGGTCGGCACAGGCAAAACCATGGTGTGCCGAATGTTGGTCAATCATCTCAATGATTGTACTGCTTTAATCTACCTGCCTAACCCAGTGCTATCTGGGGCTGACTTACGACAAGCCGTGGCTAAAGAGCTTGGTTTGATTACCGATAATGAAGCCACCTTAGTGGATAACATTCAACATAAACTTATTGAATTGCATAACTCAGGCTTACGAGTGGTTGCGATTCTTGATGAGGCTCAGGCTTTGTCAGATGAAGCTCTAGAGACCTTAAGGTTGTTTGGTAACTTAGAAACTGAAGATAAAAAGCTGCTGCAAATTGTTCTATTAGGGCAGCCGGAATTGGATGCTCGATTAGAGGCTTATCATCTAAGGCAATTTCGTCAAAGAATCACATTTAGTTCGACACTGAGGCCACTGACTCTCGATGAAACAGTGGCTTACATTGATAACCGGATCGCTAAATCTGGTGGCAAATATGCTCCCTTTAGCCTGAGCCATAAAAAAGCGATCTGGCGCTCTTCTTTGGGGATCCCAAGGTTGATTAACCAGTTGTGTCATAAAGCTTTGTTGCTTGCTTTTAGTGAAGATAAGAAAAATATAGAAAACCAACATCTCTTTGCTGCAATGCATGAAACATACGATGTGTGTAAACCTAAATTTAAAACGCCAATGCTGTGGGGTTGGAACTAATTATGAGCGTCATTAATAACGCCTTGTCTGAATTGGCAAAAAAAGAGTCAACAGCATCGATTGAAGCTGCGGTGGTACCTAAAGTAAAAACACGCTCTCCATTGGTTTGGGTGGTCGCAGGTTTTACCCTTAGCTTGGCCATGGGGGGCTGGGCTATATCACAAGGCCCTGCTGTCGATAACTCAATATCAACTCGAGATATACAAGTTTCCGTTATTGATACTTCAGAAGGCAATTCAGAGGGTAGTCCTGAAGCGGCCATTACTCAACCTGTGTCCTCGCCGACTAAGAAGTTAGTGACGCTAGATTCAGCGAACATTTCGGCTAACAACACGGTAATACTAAAAAGTACTCAATCTAAATCGGATTCAGTCATTGCTGCATCAACTCAGTCAGTTACAAAGCCTAAAGTAAACCCTGAATCTCAAGCTATACCTAAATCTCAAAGCACACCTAAAGCAAAAGTAGCAAAGCCAATGCTTGTTGCTAGCGTGGCTAAAAAAGATCCCACACCAGTATCAAATCAACCTGAAACGTCTGGCGATTTAGAAAGTAATGGAATGTTGATTGAGCAGGTAGAATTAACGCCTGAACAACTTTCTATTAATGCTCAAGGCCGAGCTCAGAAAGCTCTTGATGCCAATGACCTTTCTGGTGCGTTGAAAGGTTATAACGAAGCGCTTCGTTATGATCCAAGAAATGAAGATGTCCGTCAGAAACTAGCAATTCTCTATTTTGGTAAAGGTGATACTCGCAAAGCGTATGAGTTATTTCAGTCGGGTATCAAACTCAATATCAACAGTGAAAAACTGCGCCTAGGTTTATCGAAGCTACTTGTGAAAGCCAATCAAGCGGAAGCTGCTTTGAGCCCATTAATACACTTACCACCTAGTCCAACTCAAGACTACTTAGCAATGCGCGCTGCATTAAGTCAAAAGTCTCAGCAAGAAGATATTGCGCTAGAGAGCTACCAAAAATTGACTGAGGTCGATTCAGATAATGCTCGCTGGTGGTTAGGTTTAGCGATTCAGCAAGAACGTCAGCTTGATTTCATGGCTGCAAAGCAATCATACCAAGGAGCATTGGTTAGAGTTGGGATCTCATCTCAGTCGCAAGGCTTTGTACGTGATCGTTTAAAAATACTCAATGCTTTAGAGGAGAGTGGCGATGCAAATTAGATTAAGAAAAAGGCTCGGTGATTTGCTCGTAGAAGAGGGCATCATTACTGAAGATCAAGTTGAACAAGCTCTGGCCGCTCAAAAAAGGACAGGCCGCAAGCTTGGTGATGCACTGATCGAGCTTGGCTTTTTATCAGAGCAGCAAATGCTCAGTTTCTTGTCGCAACAGCTTGCTATTCCTCTTATTGATATTAGCCGAGCTAATGTTGACGTCGAAGCTGTGCAGCTTTTACCTGAGGTTCATGCTCGCCGCCTTCGAGCTTTGGTCATTGGGCGTCAAGGTGACACATTACGTGTTGCAATGAGTGATCCTGCTGATCTGTTTGCCCAAGAATCTTTGCTGAGTCAACTAGGCGACTACGCACTCGAATTTGTCGTCGCACAAGAGAGACAATTAGTTGATGGTTTCGACCGTTATTACCGAAGAACCAAAGAGATTGCCTCATTTGCTGAGCAGCTTCATGCTGAGCATAAAGTTAATGAAGCCTTTGACTTTGATATCGCTGAAGAAGACAGCGACGAAGTTACGGTCGTTAAGCTAGTAAACTCGCTGTTTGAAGATGCTATTCAAGTTGGTGCGTCTGATATTCATATTGAACCAGATTCAAACGTATTACGTTTACGTCAGCGTATTGATGGTGTCCTGCATGAAACGTTGTTGAATGAAGTGAATATTGCTTCTGCACTGGTTTTGCGTTTGAAGCTGATGGCTAACCTCGACATTTCAGAGAAACGACTGCCTCAAGATGGTCGCTTTAATATTCGCGTTAAAGGTCAATCGGTCGATATTCGTATGTCGACTATGCCAGTACAGCACGGTGAGTCAGTGGTTATGCGTTTGCTTAATCAATCGGCTGGCCTACGTAAATTGGAGTTGTCAGGCATTCCGAGTGATTTGCTCGTTCGTCTTCGTCATCAATTACGCCGCCCACATGGCATGATTCTCGTAACCGGGCCTACGGGCTCAGGTAAAACAACGACTCTATACGGTGCGTTAAGTGAATTAAACGAACCGGGTAAAAAGATCATTACCGCTGAAGACCCTGTAGAATACCGTCTTCCTCGTGTGAATCAGGTTCAGGTAAACCCTAAGATTAACCTCAATTTCTCAACGATTTTGAGAACCTTCCTACGTCAGGATCCGGATATCATTCTTATTGGTGAGATGCGAGATCACGAAACCGTTGAAATTGGTTTGAGAGCGGCACTTACTGGTCACTTAGTGTTAAGTACTCTGCATACCAACGATGCAGTAGACAGTGCACTGCGTATGATGGACATGGGGGCTCCGGGTTATCTGGTAGCAAGTGCTGTTCGAGCCGTGGTCGCACAGCGGTTAGTTCGTAAGGTATGTACTGATTGCAAGGTTGATGATGAGCTGGATGAAGCGCGTAAGCAATGGTTGAGTGTTCGTTTCCCAAACCAGCGAGGTACGCCATTTATGAAAGGGCGTGGTTGTCAAAATTGTAATTTGACAGGCTACAGTGGTCGTATTGGTGTGTTTGAAATGTTGGAGCTCGATCAGCCTATGATGGATGCGCTTAGAGCCAATGATGCCGTTGTTTTTGCTCAAACGGCAAGGCAGTCTGAAAATTACAAACCGCTGTTAGCTTCTGCGATGGAATTGGCCATACAGGGGGTTGTGAGCTTTGATGAGGTAATGAACCTTGGCGAAGGCGATGCTTCTGGTGCCACTGATCCAATTTATCTGTAGGGGTAGAGTGATATGCCAACTTATCGTTATGTAGGTCGCAGTTCTGATGGCAGTCAAGTGACAGGCCAGTTGGATGCAAATAACGAAGATCTTGCTGCTGACAGTTTGATGAGTAAAGGGATCATTCCAACTTCGATTAAACTTGGAAAAAGTGGCGGTTCAATCCTGGATATGGATGTATCCAGTCTGTTCTCCCCGAATGTGCCTTTAGAGGTGTTGGTTCTGTTTTGCCGACAGTTGTATAGTTTAACTAAGGCGGGTGTTCCGCTATTAAGATCGATGAAAGGGTTAACTCAACATTGTGAAAATAAGCAACTGAAAGTAGCACTTGAAGAAGTGGTCGCTGAACTCACAAACGGTCGTGGGTTAGCGGCGTCGATGCAAATGCACCCTAAGGTATTTAGTTCATTGTTTGTATCGATGATCAGTGTTGGTGAGAATACAGGTCGTTTAGATCAGGCATTGTTACAACTGGCTGGATACTACGAACAAGAGGTTGAAACTCGAAAGCGAATCAAAACGGCAATGCGTTACCCAACGTTCGTGATTACTTTTATTACAATCGCTATGTTTGTCTTGAATATATTCGTGATTCCTCAGTTTTCGAGTATGTTCGCGCGTTTTGGGGTCGACTTACCACTTCCAACTCGTATTTTAATGGGAATGTCTGAGTTCTTTGTTAATTACTGGGGGTTAATGCTTGGATTAATCTTTGGTCTTGTTTTTGCTTTTAAAGCATGGGTTAAGACAGATAAAGGGTGGGAAAAGTGGGATCGGCTGCGCTTAAAAATGCCAGTGATTGGTGGGGTGGTCAATCGAGCTCTATTGTCGCGCTTCTCACGTACTTTTGCTTTGATGCTAAAAGCAGGTGTACCGCTTAACCAATCGTTATCGCTATCGGCTGAAGCTTTGGACAATCGTTTTTTAGAACTTCGTGTTCAAGGTATGAAATCGGCAATAGAAGCGGGAAGTACCGTTTCTTCTACCGCGATTAACAGCGAGATTTTCACACCACTCGTGATACAAATGATTTCTGTGGGTGAAGAAACGGGTCGTATTGATGAGTTGCTGCTTGAAGTTGCGGATTTTTACGACCGAGAGGTTGATTACGATCTAAAAACGTTAACCGCTAGAATTGAACCTATTCTGTTGACGATCGTTGCGGGAATGGTGCTGGTTTTAGCTCTGGGTATTTTCTTGCCAATGTGGGGAATGCTGGATGCAATCAAAGGTTAGGGGATGCTGAATAACCTACAGCGCTCACGTTTTGTTATTTGGGTTACGGTTATTCTTTTTCTCGTTATGGGATTGCTTTCTGTATGGAAAACAGTAGAAGAAGAAGCAACGAACACGGCATTAATCGTTGCGAGCAAGCGAATTCTTGAGCAAGCGAATTTGTTCAAACAGCAGTATTTGTTATCTGGTGTGGAGCAAAAGAATGATGCGAAACCGCCAAAGACTTACAGCAGAACGGGGTGGGTTATGCCAATTCAAGACTCGGCTCGAAATTGCGGTTATTGGTTGGAGCAATTATATCCTAAGGGGCGTATTTTAGGTCTCAGCTCTCCAAACATTGAAGACAAAAGTGATAACATTCATTTTCATTGCCGTTATCATTATAGTGATAAGTATCAGATAGATATATTACTCAAAAAAGAAAGATTTAGTGTCAAAGTCAATATATTGGCCTTGTGAACGTATTGACGCTGTTTTTATGGTTTTATGCATATTCAAATGTATAATGCGCATTAGCAATTAGATGAGTAGGTAGAAAGTGCTTAAAAATCAAAAGGGTTTCTCCCTAGTTGAGTTAGTCATAGTGATTGTTGTTGTGGGTTTATTAGCTGTTGCAGCTTTACCCCGTTTCTTGGATGTGACAGACGAAGCCAAGAAAGCCAGTATTGAAGGTGTCGCGGGTGGTTTTGCGACAGGAGTACTTTCAGCAAGAGCGCAATGGGAAGCAGAAGCTCGTCCATCAGAAAGAATTGGTGTTGAAACATACAATACTGTAAATTACGATGGTGTTGATTTTTGGCTAACCAGATCAACAAGTAGCAATGGAAGTACTAATTTTAGAGACGGCTACCCATGGTCTATAAACACCAATTCAGCTTCAGCTCCGTCTAATGATGTGACCGATGCTTCGTGTGTCGATTTAATGGAAAATCTACTTCAGAACCCTCCTAAGGTTGGAACATTAACCAATGTGGCAAATGGTTCGAATTACAAATATTCAGCGCAAGCGGATAACAGCAATGACTACTGCACTTACATTCAATTGGAAGGCGGTACTCAGCATCAATTCGTTTACGAGATTAGAACTGGTCGTGTGACCGTAACACTGCAGTAAACCTGCGTTTAAATATACATAGAGAGAAAAGACTATGAAAAAACAAAGCGGTTTCACCCTAATAGAACTAGTGGTGGTAATTGTTATTCTAGGTATTCTTGCAGTTACTGCAGCACCTCGTTTTCTTAACTTACAAGGTGATGCCCGTACATCATCTATGCAAGGCCTGCGTGGCGCAATGGCAGGTGCGACGGGTATCGTTTATGGCCGTGCAGCAGTAGATGGTCGTGAAGGTCAACCTAAAACAGCTCTGGCAACAACGCCACAAACAACAGATGGTGTGGCTATTAACTTTGGTTATCCAACTTCTGCTGATATCGCAGGTGTTCCGGCTGGTATTGAAACTGCTGTAGTTGGTTTACCTGGTACCGATTGGGTTGTAGTGAATGTGACGGAAACTGGCGTTGTTCCAGACGCTGTCGCTTATTCATTTGCGGGGACTGACCCAGTACAAGCGAACAATGGTTTTGTATACGATGCAACTACACCTGCGAATAACAATGGCTGTTTTGTCATTTATGTTGAAGCTGCCAATGCCACAACACCAGCATTTGTTGATGTTGTCACTACTGGTGCGGATGGCTGTTAATAGTATTATTAGAGGATATCAAGGCCAGCATTGCTGGTCTTTTTTCTATCTGAAATTCAGGTAAGCGACAAAGACAACTTCCTTTCCCTGAGTTACACTTAATCTTCAAACTATCAAATATTTAGCGGATTGGATTTCGGTGAATCAATTCAATAGAACATACAGAAACATCGGATTTCAGCAACAAGGTTTTACTTTAGTCGAGTTAATCATTGTGATCTTGTTGATCGCGATTGTCTCTGCCTACGCTGCTAGCCGTCTTTCTGGAAGGGATCGCTTTTCTGCCTTTGCAGCTCAAGAGCAAGTAACTTCTGTTGTCCGCCAAGTTCAAGTGAATCGTATGCAGTCCAATGTGGACCTTGGGGCCGTCGTTGGAGAGAGCAATTTTATTCTCGCTATCGTTGGGAATTGTATCGGCTCGGAAGTGAGCTGTACCGCGCGAAGCCAAGCGCGGAGTGATTGGGTTATGCTCAACGGAGCTAACTTAACGGCTGCATCTGATACCACTCCCGCTATTCCTCTATCTCTAGTTAACTTTGATTTATTAGGTAACCCTACAACAGGTGAAACACCTGCAGGCGTTGTCGTTAACGTTGCAGCTGGTGTGGTGATTACGATTACTTCAAATGTGAATACCTGCCGTGTGGAAATTAACGCGCAAGGTTATGTCGAAAATGGGGTGTGCTCATGAATAGTATTCATAAATCACCTGTAAAAGAACGTGGTTTTACATTAATTGAAAGTGTGATTGTGATTGTGATTATGGGGCTCGCGATGATGACCATCATAAACTTTTTAGCGCCTCAGGTTAGTCGATCTGGTGATCCTCATTATCAGACTCGTTCAGCCGCGCTAGGGCAAAGCGTGATGTCGATGATTCTTGCTCGAGGGTTCGACGAGAATAGTGATTTTGATGGTGGGGAATTTAGATGCGGTGAGGGGGCGTCTGGTGTGAATTGCACTGCTGAGGCTAACTTTGGCCCAGAAGAGGCTGACATTGCTCTATACAATGATGTCGATGACTATGATGGGTGTTGGGAACCCGGTGCAACTAACGGGTGTCGAGACCTTAATCTATTACTGGATGAAAATGGCGCAACAACCTACAGAAACTACCGCCTAGATGTTGATGTGACGTACCAAATGGTCGATCAACTGAAAAGAATCAACCTAACGATCTCGGCCTCAAATTATCCTCCTATCGTGCTGGATGCCTATCGAGGGAATTACTAATGAGAAGGCAAGGTTTCACTCTTATTGAAATGATTATCACCATGATTGTTGGTAGCATTTTAGTTGTAGGCATTGCTGGGTTTGTTGAATTGGGTGCGCGTGGCTATGCGGACACCGTAGATAGGCAGCGTTTACAAACTCAAGCCAAGTTTGTCTTGGAAAAAATCACTCGTGAAGTGCGTCATGCTGTACCGAATATGTTCAATCAGAATGCTGTCGTCCCGGGAGCTCGCTGTGTTTCATTTTTCCCTATCGTTACCTCTGGGATTTATGCGGTGTCGGGCGATGATATTCAATTTGTTACGGCTGATAATACACTGACGACAGCTGCGCTAACCCCATTATCTTTAGTGATAAACCCTACAGAGGCGGCGCCGACCAATAATATTTTCCCCTTAGCTACTGTAACTGCAACCAATAATACTTTCTTGCTTGCTAATGAGTCTGTAAACCTTGTGGGTAATTCGGTTTCAAATCGACATTATATTTACAATCCTAATGGCCGCGTCACCTATTGCATTGTGAATGGCCGAGTATGGAGAAGTGAAGGTAATGGCGCGCTAATCCCAATTTCGGATACGGGAGTGACTGGGGATTTAGACTATCAACCCGCAAATGTTCAGCGTAATGGTATCGTCCATCTTGAGTTTGAATTTAGAAACCAAGTCGGGGATGAACTGACCAATTTCCAGCAAGACATACAGGTGATCAATGTTCCTTAAAAAAAGACAAGTCGGAAGCCTGTATATTGTCGTTATTTTTGTATTGGTGGTGATGGGGTTTCTTGCTACAACCTTAAGCCGCATAGAGTGGTCCAATAATGACGCACATACAAAAGATGTGATTGGTACTCAAGCCCATCTTTTAGCTCATTCGGCAATAGAGCGAGCCTTAATGCAGATATATCCACCTAGAGCCAACACAACGGTTTCATTTGATGTGGCTGCAGAGTGTACAAACTTGAATGGAACAGCAATGAACTTCGCAACGACAATTACATGTGCAGATGTTCAAATAACGTGCTCACCAACAGGTGGTCAACTTGTCGATAGTTCTCAGTTATACACGGTAAGAGCGGTCGCAATGTGCGGAACGGGTGTGAATTTAATGCAACGTAGTCAAGATGTGTGGGTGAGATAATGAGAGTACTATTTTTATCATTGTTTTTGTTGTTTTCTCTCGGCATATCATCGTTTTCGTATGCTTCCACTTGTCTAGCTAATGGCTCTTCTGTAGATGCTCGCAATGGTTTTTGTATCACTTTTTCTCTTGAGTCTGACGGGTCGAATCGAATTCGATTAGCGAATAGCCAATATTTCCCGTTATGGACAGATGATGATGATTTTGATGATTATTATCAGCAAATCTTTGACGAAGATTATGAAGATGATGACATCCTTCGACAATTTCAGGTTAAGTTTGAGCGTACTTCTAATTATAACGCTAGATGGATAAGTGGAAAATTAACCTACTCAGTAGATGGTACTCAGAAAAAAGTTATTAATAACTTTGATTTATCTTATGCCACTGGCGCCGATAAATTCGACCCATTTGTTACCATTACACTGATTGGTGATAGTTTCACTAGTAGTTCCCAATACTGTATATCGGAAAAAGATTGCCAGCCCTTGGTACCACGTTCTAAACCGCTATTTGAATTTGGAGAGGTAGACGCTAGCTCTTGTAATGGGTATACGTGTAGCTTTGATTTTGATGAAGATTTTAAAACGACGCCTGTCGTTATATTGATGTCTTCTTATAATCTAAATGATAATCCATCGGCAATGTTCGTCACATCTGTGACTAAAGATCGGGTCGAAGTGAAACAGCGCTTCCCTTTAAGCTCGGACCCTAACTTAATGGATCCGATCTATTATTTTGCCGCAGAGGTTGGGGACGTAATACTAGATGAATCTCAGCCAGGGAAAATAATACGTGTAAGTAAAGTTGAGTTGAACCACTTCCAAACGGCAGGCGATACAAGGAGGGAAGGCTGGAAACGAGAAACATACTCTCAACGTTTCTCTGCGGCTCCTATTGTCTTTTCTCAAGTTCAGCCCGATAGCGGTAAGGATTTTTGGGTAACTACCGCACACAAAAATGTTGGAACCTCGAATTTTCGGCTGGCCTTAGAGTTTGGCCGGCAAAATGTACCAACTCCTACAAGCTATAGACGCAGAACTGTAGGGTATATGGCGGCACCTGAGTTTTCTGGGCAAACTTCAGGTGGTATTCGTTTTGTTTTTAATAAACCCAGTAGTTCATACAATCAAAGCGCTTCATTAGCGCAGTCTTGTATTGATAATCAGGTGTTCCATGGCCAGTCGTTCCAAGACTTTGGTGTGATTATTCAAAAGCAAACTCGAAGTGGATCGGATGGAGGGTGGTTAAGGTTATGTGAACTATCGAATCCGGATTATTTTACATTTATGCTAGAAGAAGACGCTTCAAATCGCTCGCATCAGACATATGAAAGAGTTGGGTTCTTTGCATTTGAAGAAGTAAGGCCAAAACCCCCTATTCAAAAATGTGATTACTTTCCTGAAATGTTGCAATCAAACCGTTATTTGCCAGGTGCAAATCCCGGAGAATGGACTCCATGGGATGGACAACTGGATATATCTTCAGGAAGTGGTACTGGAAATAATATCTATCTCGATCAAATTTCCAAATCAGAAGCATTAGGTTTTACTTCTTCTAGAGTGTCTGGTCTTGGAGCTTGTGTTTATAAAGACGGGCAGAATAGTGGCGGAAGTTGTACGGTGAGTTCGGCTAAGAACTTATTTCCGTTAGGTGTTCCGGATACTACTGCTTTTAACCCTTCGGGCGGTGTGTTGATAGCGGCTGGCAATAATCAGACGACTGAGGCGACTCAATTTAATTATACTTCATTATCTTTTAGCGCAAATACGAGCACAGTTGTTTTTCCCGCTGGAGAGTATTGGATTGACACCATCAATTTTAATCATAACGATTCTTACATTAAGGTTAAAGGTGATGGTCCAGTTGTTATTCACTACAACCATATAAATTTGTCTCATAAAAGTCGTATATATATTAATGCAGGAATAGATGAGCAGAGTGATTCTAGCTATGATCACAATGACTTTACGTTTATTGGTCATGGCCGTTTTTCATCTTTTTGGCCTTTAGGTGGTTCTGATATCCGTTTGAATGCGAATGTGTATGTATCGCCAGAGGCTATCAGTGCTGGTTTCGATATTAATGGTGTCGCTCGTTTTCAAATGACAGGAGCAATTACCGCTCCTAGAGTTTCATTTAGGTCGTCAGACACTAGCTTCATAAGGGCTAAGTCAATAGCAGGATGTTACACGCCTCCTAGCCCAACGATAAAATATATAGAGATCAAACCAAACAACTATCACTTAACTTGTGATGACAAGGCTGAGGTGTATGTCGTGCCTTATGATGAAAACAGTCAGCCAATGAGCGATGTCAATGGGGAGACGGTATCTATAAGTGCACCTGAGGTAACTTTTAGCGGTGGCTCTTTTGATAGCCAAAACAAGAGGTTTGTTTTTGATATTGATGGTCGAAGTGGTAATAAATACGGTGATGTGCTTGCGACTGCATCAGTTAATGGAACGACTATCCAAGACCAAAAAGACATTAGCTTTGTACCTTATCGGTTTGATATTAAGCCGAGTGCTAGTTCTACATGGAACAATCAGCCGCTAGAGGTCATTGCCGGAAAAGCAGAAGATATTGATGTTCGAGTCTTGGCTTGTAGTAATAATGCATCACCAACGCCGATTGTGATGAATTATGCGGAAAAGTTAGATGTGAACGATCTTGGATACGTGCTTCAAAAGCCCGGAAGTGGTGGCGGTAGCCTTGGCAGTGGCGATTTTAACTTCTCTAAAGGGGTGGTTGAGGATGTTGCTATTCAATTTGATAACTCAGGCGAGTTAGTTGTCACACTTGAAGATAAGAGCTTTAGGTGTTCAACTCAACCCCCGACAGTCGCGAACTGCCCTAGCGATGGCGGTACGTTGAAAGGTCAAATTACCTTGAAGGCTCGCCCTTGGAAAATAGCAATATGTAATGTTCGTTCAGGATCTTCGTTTAACCCTGCTGGTGGGGAAACAGGAGGTGGCTTTATATCAGCAGGAACAGATTTCATTGTTGACTATAAACCAATCATTCATCCAGATTCAGCATTAGGCATCACTGATGAGTGTGCCTACCCAGTGACAAGTAATTATTCACTTGATAGTGGTCCCTTAGATTTAGATTTTAAGGTGGTTTACCCAGCTCCATCATTAAACCCCCAACCAGGGGCTGTGACTCCTAATGTGATTCCTTCATTTAGTACCAACCAAGTACTGAATACTCTCGTTCATACTTGGAGCGAAGTTGGCGCTATCGAGTTTATTAGTAGTGCTATTTATCTTGGTCGTGATATACAAAAAGATCACCAAGTCATTGGCCGCTTTTATCCTGATTACTTTAATACGTTGAATAATGTGTGGGGAAACCCTGCAGGGCAAGCTTTTGCTTACATGAATCAAGAGTTTGATAATGTCTCCGTTGACGTTGAGGCTTACAGTGCGTTGGGGAACGAAACTCAGAATTACGGAAGTTTTAACACTATTCAGCAAGCTTTTTTTGAGTTAGATGAAGGGCGTTTACTCAACGGTAATCGCTTGAATTTAACTTATCGAGGTAGTCGAGGGGCGATCAATAACAACGATATATCATGGCAGAAGCAGGCTGACTTTTCGCCTGATGGTCCTTTTAATTTTGATGGGGGGCCAATTCGAGATGTCTCTTTGAATATTTTTACAGCAACACTTTCAGATCCTGTGCAATTCAAAACACAACCAACCGATCCTTCAGGCATGACAACACAACGACTGCCTGATAGCCAACCCAATGTGGTTTTTGGTCGTGTGAATTTGAGTGATGTAGGTGGGGTTGAAGGTAGTTCGATTACCGTTCCTCTTCAAGTTCAGTATTGGACAAACGGTGCTTTTATTAACAATGTATTTGATAGTTTTACTGATATCGATGCTGAAATGGATGGAAACCCTACGGTTATATGGCCTGTTGGGGGAGCGACTACGGCGACATTAACGGGAGCTGCTGATGTGAATAATGGAGTGTCGAACAACTTTACAGCACAGCAAGCCCCTAATGCTGTAACTAGGGAGCAAGTGCAAATTTGGCAACAGCTTGACTCCATAAATAATAATATGCCTTGGCTAATGTTTGATTGGGACCAAGATGGTATTGATGAAGAAAACCCATCAACAGTAGTCACCTTTGGTATCCATCGCGGGAACGATCGTGTGATCTACCGAGGTGAAAGTGGCTTAATAGGTCAGCAATAATATGATTTTTTGGCTGTTAAGTTAGGAATCTGTAAGAAATTGTGGGTTTCAGTCCATGTTTATACTTCAATGCCTTGCCGTGACAGCAAGGCATTGGTACATTTAGTGCAATTTTTGTCTTCTAATTCTTGCAGGATGAGCGAAGAATATGTTTAAAAAGCTTCGTGGCATGTTTTCAAACGACCTATCGATTGATTTAGGTACTGCCAATACCCTTATATATGTAAAAGGCCAAGGCATTGTTCTTGATGAGCCTTCAGTTGTAGCTATCCGCCAAGATCGTGCGGGTTCTGCAAAGAGTGTCGCTGCGGTTGGTCACGCTGCTAAGCAAATGCTTGGCCGTACGCCTGGTAATATCTCAGCAATCCGTCCAATGAAAGACGGCGTAATTGCTGACTTTTACGTAACGGAAAAAATGCTTCAGCACTTCATTAAGCAAGTGCATGATAACAGTGTTCTTAAACCAAGCCCTCGCGTATTGGTTTGTGTTCCTTGTGGTTCAACGCAAGTTGAGCGCCGTGCAATCCGTGAATCAGCACTGGGTGCTGGTGCTCGTGAAGTTTACCTAATCGATGAGCCTATGGCTGCTGCGATTGGTGCAGGCCTACGTGTATCTGAGCCAACAGGTTCAATGGTTGTTGATATCGGTGGTGGTACGACGGAAGTTGCCGTTATCTCACTAAACGGTGTGGTTTACTCGTCTTCTGTACGTATCGGTGGTGACCGTTTTGATGAAGCTATCATCAACTACGTTCGTCGTAACTACGGCAGCTTGATCGGTGAAGCAACAGCCGAAAAGATCAAACACGAAATCGGTTCTGCTTACCCAGGCGATGAAGTCGATGAGATTGAAGTACGTGGTCGTAACCTTGCTGAAGGTGTTCCTCGTAGCTTTAGTCTGAACTCAAATGAAATCCTTGAAGCGCTTCAAGAACCTTTATCTGGCATCGTATCTGCAGTCATGGTTGCACTTGAACAGTGTCCACCAGAGCTTGCTTCTGATATCTCAGAAAACGGTATGGTACTGACAGGTGGTGGTGCACTGCTTAAAGACCTTGATCGTCTGCTAACTGAAGAAACGGGTATCCCTGTTGTTGTGGCGGAAGAGCCATTAACGTGTGTTGCTCTAGGCGGTGGTAAAGCTCTAGAGATGATCGACATGCACGGCGGTGATCTTTTCAGCGAAGAATAGTATCTAGTGTTAGGCTCTTTTCTTATCTAGTTTTATGTAAAGAGCCTAAGACCTTGTCTATAGGATCAAATGTCGCTCTAGGACCAAATATAGAATGAAGCCAATTTTTGGTAGAGGTCCCTCTCTACAATTGCGCCTGTTTTTTGCTGTAACATTATCAGCCAGCCTTATGCTGGCTGATAGTCGTTTAGATGCATTCTCAAATGTCCGCTATCTATTAAACAGCATGGTTGCGCCAATTCAGTATGCCGCTAATTTGCCTCGCACCATGTTTGATGGCGTATACGACCGTTTTAGTACTCGCAAAGGGCTAATTGAATCCAACCATACTATTAAACGAGAAGTCTTGCGCCTGAAGAGCGAGCTGATTCTGCTTGAGCAATATCAAGAGGAAAACAAGCGCCTTCGTAAGCTATTAGGCTCTCCGTTTATCCGTGATGAAAAGAAAGTCGTCACAGAAGTTATGGCCGTTGATACTTCACCCTACCGTCACCAAGTCGTGATCGACAAAGGTCAGATTGATGGGGTGTACGAAGGTCAGCCTGTGATCAATGAAAAAGGCATTGTTGGTCAAGTCACTTTTGTTGCTGCTCATAATAGTCGTGTTTTGCTACTGACTGATGCAAATAACGCAATTCCTGTTCAGGTTATTCGTAACGATATACGTGTGATTGCTTCTGGTAATGGCATGATTGATGAGATCCAGTTAGAGCACATTCCAACCAGTACTGATATTCAAGAAGAAGATCTGTTGGTGACATCTGGACTCGGTGGTGTATATCCAGAGGGTTACCCAGTCGCTTATGTGACTGCCGTTGATTATGACCCGAAGCGCGAGTTCGCCGTTATCAAAGGAGAACCTGTAGTTGAGTTTGATAAGCTCAGATACTTGTTGCTTGTGTGGCCTGATGAAAATAAACAGATGCAAGCAGAGCAATCTAGTATCGAACAAGCATTGTTAGAAGGTGAAAATGGCCAATAGCGTTTTAAGAAGCAAAGTAGTAATTGGCTGCTCATTTTTGATAGCACTTATTCTACAAACGATCCCTTGGCCGGGTAGTTTAGACCTATTCAGGCCATCTTGGTTATTACTGGTTACCTGCTATTGGGTTTTAGCGTTACCTTACAGAGTTAACGTTGGTAGTGCTCTAGTACTGGGCTTATTGTGGGACCTTTTGATCGGTTCGACTCTCGGTATTAGAGGCATGATGATGGCAATAGTAATGTACATTATTGCAATGAACTTCCTCGTGATTCGAAATATGGCGCTATGGCAGCAAGCGATAATCATTGCAGCCTTAACTGTGTTGTTTGAGGTGCTAATATTCTTTGGTGAATATTTGATCCAAGATGTCGTTTTCAATCCGTTATCGCTATGGAGCGCATTGATAAACTGTATACTTTGGCCTTGGATGTTTTTATTAATGAGACGTGTACGTCGCCATTGGCATGTAAGGTAGAGTGACGATGGAAAAGAAACATTTAGTTTTGGCATCCGGCTCTCCACGCCGCAAAGAATTGTTATCTCAACTCGGTTATGAGTTTTATGTCCTTGTAACTGATGTCGAAGAGTGTAAACACGCTCAAGAAACCGCCGAAGAGTACGTTAAGCGACTATCTTTAGATAAAGCCTTAGCTGCGTTGTCTTTATTGAAAGATAACCCTTCTGAAAAACAGCATGTTGCTTCTGGTTCTGATACTGTAGTTGCTAGTTCTCTTGATTCTGAAACAGTGGTTCTGGGCTCTGACACGGTCGTCGTAAGCCAAGGGCAAGTGCTCGAAAAGCCAATAGACCTTGCTGACTCTAAGCGTATGCTTACTCAGTTAGCGAATGATCGTCACCAAGTGATGACGGCAGTTTCTGTTGTATCGGAAGAAAAACAAAAGACAGAAATCATTATTACCGACGTATGGTTTAAACCCCTCAGTGAAAAAGAAATAGAACAATACTGGCAAACAGGGGAGCCATGCGATAAAGCTGGTAGCTATGGGATCCAAGGTTTGGGCGGACGCTTTGTTACCCGAATCGAAGGTAGTTATTACGCCGTTGTCGGCTTACCTTTATTTGAAACGGACCAGCTACTGCAAGAATTCTTATAATTACTAATCTGAGGTGCACCATGAGTGCTGAATTGTTGCTGAACGTGACCCCGAGTGAGACTCGTGTGGCCATGATTGAAGGGGGAGCTCTTCAAGAGATCCATGTCGAACGAGATGCTCGACGCGGGATCGTAGGAAATATCTACAAAGGACGTGTAAGCCGTGTTTTGCCTGGAATGCAGGCGGCATTTGTGGATATTGGCCTTGATAAAGCAGCTTTTTTGCACGCCTCTGATATTGTCCCCCACACTGAATGTGTTGCTGAGAATGAAAAGAAGCAATTTCAGGTTCGTGATATTTCAGAGCTTGTTCGCCAAGGGCAAGATATTGTCGTTCAAGTGGTCAAAGATCCTCTTGGTACCAAAGGTGCCCGTCTAACCACTGACATTACATTACCATCTCGTTATCTGGTATTCATGCCGGGCGCAAGCCACGTTGGTGTTTCTCAGAGAATTGATAGTGAGTCAGAACGCAACCGCCTAAAAAAAGTCGTGTCTCGTTACTGTGACGAGCACGGTGGCTTCATCATCCGTACGGCAGCAGAAGGCGCAGATTCAAATGAGTTGGCGCAAGATGCCGCATTCTTGAAGCGATTATGGCTAAAGGTGTTAGAACGTCGTGGTAAGCACAAAGCTCGTACTCGCTTGTATGGTGAGTTGTGCTTAAGCCAACGTATCTTACGTGATTTTGTCGGTACTGAGCTGAGCAAGATTCAGGTCGATTCTCGTCTAGAATATGAAAACCTAAAAGAGTTTACTTCTGAATACGTGCCTGAGCTAACAGACAAGCTTGAGTTGTATGAAGGTGATAAGCCTATCTTTGATATGTACGATACCGAGAACGAAATTCAACGTTCATTGGATCGCAAAGTCGAATTGAAGTCTGGTGGGTATCTGATTATCGACCAAACAGAAGCGATGACAACCGTCGACATCAATACTGGTGCCTTTGTTGGTCGTCGTAATCTAGAAGAAACGATTTTCAATACTAACGTCGAAGCGACACAAGCTATTGCTCGTCAACTTCGCCTTCGTAACTTAGGCGGCATCATCATTATCGATTTTATTGATATGCTGTCTGAAGAACATCGTAAGCGAGTACTAACTTCTTTAGAAGCGGCATTAGACAAAGACCGTGTGAAAACCAACATTAATGGCTTCACACAGCTTGGTTTGGTTGAGATGACTCGTAAACGTACTCGTGAAAGTATTGAGCATATTCTGTGTTCTAGCTGCCCTGCTTGTGAAGGTCGCGGTAGCGTGAAGACAGTTGAAACCGTTTGTTATGAAATTCTTCGAGAGATCACACGAGTGAATCGCGCGTATGACGCCGATAAGTTTGTTGTTTATGCGGCGGCTGCCGTTGCCGAGGCGTTAGAAGGAGAGGAATCTCACGCGCTTGCTGAGCTTGAAGTGTTTATTGGTAAGCAAGTTAAAATTCAGGCTGAGCCTCTGTACATACAAGAGCAGTTTGATGTTGTTATGATGTAATGGATATTTTGTGAGTTCAAGCGTTACTCTGATTCTTCGTACATGTCTATGGTTAGTGGTTACTCTCTTAGTAACACTAGCCATTGCTGTCACTACACTGCGTGTAGCCTTACCCAATTTAAATAAGTATCAATCTGAAATTGAGCTTTGGGTAAACCAACATTCCGGTTTTGAGTTTTCTATTCAAGATGTGGGTGGTTTTTGGCGTAACACTCACCCCTCTATTGCTCTGCAAGGTGTTAAGGCTAGCCTTCCCAACGCAGAAGATGTGGCTTTCTCTGTTGAGCGTGTTGAAGTTGAGTTTGACTTGATTCAATCGGTCGTGCAGATGCGTCCTGTCGTGGCCGATTTGGTCATGAATCAAATGTACCTCGACATCCGCTCAATTGATCTATTTGCCGGGCAAAACGGTAAAGATGAACCTAAAGACCCCGGCTCTTCCAAGCGAGTGATGCAGGAGCTGGACAATTTACTTTTAAAAACTTTGGTGGATGTGACCGCTAAAGATTCCTCTCTTCTATATCGAACTATCTCTGGTGAAGAACGTCAGCTTGATATCGAAACTTTAAAATGGCAAAACTCAGGTAAACATCACCTTGCGGAGGGGGTAGTAAGTATTAAAGACGCTAACCTCAACTCTTTGTCAGTAAGTGCTAACTTTGTTGATGGTGGTTCTTTAACTGATATGACGGGCGAGTTTTATGTCAGCGCGGATAGTATCTCAGTAATGCCTTGGTTAACTCGTTATATGCAGGCAGAATCCGGCATTGAGACGGGCACGGTGAGCTTGAATAGCTGGCTAACGCTACGAAATAGCAAGCCAGTTAGCGCTTATGTTGAGGTATTACCTTCAGAACTGACTTGGAATGAAGATGGTCAACATGACTTGATGCTTGAGTCGGGTGTTTTTAAATTATCCCCCATTGATGGTGGATGGCAGGTTAATGGTCACTCACTAAATCTAAGAACGGATGACAGGCCTTGGCCTGAACTTGATGTCGCTTTCAAGTGGAATAAAGGCCCGTGGGAACTTAATGTTTCTGAACTTGATGTTGAAACCATTACTCCGTTGATCAAGTTGATGCCAGATTCTTCGCAATCTACCCAAATGATCAATGCATTGGCACCGGGCGGTATCGTTTCAGACATTCGCGTTGCGATGGACTCTGGAATTGAAAGCTTGCGTTACTCTGCGAACTTTTCCGATTTGGCGATCGAACAATGGGAGTTAGTCCCTGGCTTTAGCCAAGTATCTGGGCATGTGTTTGGCTCGGCTTCGGAAGCGAAAGCCAGCTTATATGTTATTGATGATGTGTTTCCTTATGGTGATGTTTTCCAAGCGCCTCTGAATATCAAACAAGGTCAGGTTGATATTGTTTGGCAGCAAGATGAAAACGGCTGGAAACTGTGGTCGGACAAAATCACTGCAGCCACGCCAGATTTACAAGTACTAGGCGCATTTCGCTTGGACTTTCCAGATAACGCTAGCCCTTACCTTTCTTTTTATGGTGAAGCGGACGCTTACAACGTCGGTGAGACATGGCGCTATTTGCCGACATTGGCACTTGGCCAAGACTTAACCGATTACCTTTCAACAGCGATTCAAGCGGGTAAGGCCGACACCGTTAAATTACTTTGGCATGGTGAATTAGCCCAATACCCGTACACCAATCATGATGGTATTTTCCAAGTTTGGGTTGGCTTAGAAGACGCTAAGTTCAGCTTCGATACCGCGTGGCCATTGATAACCGACCTTCAACTTGACCTGTTATTTGAAAATGATGCGATGTATTTAGACTCTCGCTCCGCTCAATTGATGGATGTGGCGGCAGATCGAATCACTGGTCGTATTCCTTATTTAGGGGAAGGCGGTCATATCGAAATTGAAGCTAAAGCAACGGCGTCTGGTAATGCAGTTCGAAATTACATGACTGCTTCGCCACTCGTAGATTCTGTGGGTGCTGCGTTAACTGCGCTTAAAGTGAGTGGTGATGTCTCTTCTGAGTTCCAGCTTAATATTCCGTTTGATTCTGAACAAGAACCTAGAGCGTGGGGATATGCAGATCTGAGTGGTAATCATGTTGAGATTGAAGCTCCACCAATGGTGCTAGAGAACACCACTGGTCGTATTGAATTTGATAATGATGTCGTGACAGCAAGTGGTCTTGCAGCTGATTTGCTTAATCAAGGTATCTCGGTTGACTTTAAAGGTCTTAATGATGGACCTGGCTATGCAGTGGATCTTGATGTGTTAGGTGATTGGGACGTCAATCCTCTAAAGCCGTATGTCGGAGAGCAGTGGTTAAGCCGTTTGTCGGGTCATGCACAATGGCAAAGCCAGATCGATATTCAACTTAATGATATTGGTTTTACTTACCAACTCGACTTACAGTCAGACCTCAAATACTTAGCGAGTGATTACCCATACCCATTAGCTAAAAAGTCATTAGAAAGTGGCTCGGCAAGGCTACAAGCCTCGGGCAATCAAGAATCGATTACCGCGCGTCTGCAATTGCCGAGCACTAAATACCAAGCTGAGATTGATATTTCCGGCGATGTTCCTGAATTAACGGCGACCAATTTAGTCCTTGGTCGTGGTGGCTATAAAATTAGCCCCGTGGTAGGGCACCATGCCTTGATTCGTACCGATAAGTTCAATGCCGATGACTGGCTGTCAGTAGTCATGGAGCCAGTGCAACCATCGGATGCTGTCCTTAGCCAGATGAACAGGCCAACCATTCCAGCGCCACGTCGCATCACCTTCGAGAGCAAAGAGCTGATCTTAGGTGGTATTTCTTGGAATGATGTTGATTTTAGCGCTCGAAAAAATAAGCAAGCATGGCAAATGGAAGTGTCTAGCCAAGAGCTAGAAGGAGATATTAACTACCTGCCACCTTATGATTTGACGGTTTCATTGGATCGCCTGCATCTGTTTGTTCCTGGGTGGAGTGACAAGAAAAACCAAGATCAACTGCTACAGCGTAAGGCGCAAGAAGCACCATTGATCTCTGAGTTGGATAGAAAGCTCCATGATGCGATGCCGAATTTGACGCTGACCTTGAACGACTTCTGGCTTCAAGGCTATAAAGTTGGCAAGGTTGATGTTGAAATGGCGAGAAAGGAAGACCGCATTGAGTGGAATAAGATTCAGGTGAGAAGCGGCGGAAATAAAGCGGATATCAGTGGCTGGTGGGAACTGCAAGGCGATAAGAGTCATTCATCGTTAACTCTTGATGTTGAAGGTGAAAACAACAGTGAGTTAATGGAGCGTTTCGGTATTACTTCCGGGATTCAAAAAGCGCCCTTTGAGTTAGAAGGTCAATTGACTTGGGATGGTTCGCCTTGGGGGATCAAAATGGATACCCTTGATGGCAACGTTAAAACCCAATTTGGTAAAGGTATTATCTCGGATGTGAGTGGCGCAGCTCGATTACTGGGGCTGTTTAGCCTAGATTCGATTATCCGTAAGATGCAGCTCGACTTCTCGGACGTATTTGATAATGGCATGGCATTCAACAGCATCACAGGAACTGGCGAGATTCAAAATGGTATCTTTCTGACTAACGATCTGAATATGGATGCGGTCGCCGGTGAGATGAAAATAAAAGGGATCGCCAACCTCAATACACGCGAGGTCGATGCTGAAGTGAACTTCACCCCAGATATCACCTCCGGGATTCCAGTATTAACGGCTTTTGCGGTAACGCCTCAAACAGCGCTATACGTGTTAGCGGTGACTACGGTTATTTCTCCGGTTGTTGAAGTCTTTACCCAAGTTAATTATTCGGTGAAAGGACCGTTGGATTCACCAACAGTGAGCGAGCTTTCTCGCAGTTCTGGAGAATTCCAGCTACCAGAAAAACTCAGAAAATTAGCCGAATAAGCCTTAAATTAGCCAAATAAACCTTAAATTAGCCGAAAAAAACTTAGTATCCTAATCAGCTAATATACGGTGAAATGCTGATTTCTGAATCATAATGAATGGAGGAGCGATACACATGGATTGTGTTGGGTTGATTCAAATGACATCAGGCCCTCGACCTGACTTGAACTTTGATTATCTTGCTCAAGAAGTAGCAAAGTGCAAAGAGTTGGGGGCTAAGTGGGTTGTGTGCCCTGAAAATGCGTTAGTCTTTGGCAGTAAAGCCGACTATCACCAGTATGCTGAGCCTCTAAATGATGGCCCACTGCAAAAGAAAGTCTCTGAGCTAGCAAAGCTTTACCGAATTTGGATTGTTATTGGCAGTATGCCGATAAGCACAGCTAAAGGCGTGACTACCACAACTTTGGTGGTTGATGATTTTGGTTGCCTCGTTGCTCATTACGACAAGCTACACATGTTTGATGTGGATGTCGCTGACGCACATAAGTGCTATCGAGAATCGGATATTTTCACGCCCGGTGACCGAGTGGTAACAACGGAAACGCCTTTTGGTCGCTTAGGTTTGAGTATTTGTTATGATGTGCGCTTTCCGCACTTGTATTCAGAGTTACGCAAGCAAGGTGCACAAATCATAGTGGTACCGGCAGCTTTTACCGCAGTAACAGGGCAAGCTCACTGGGAAGCATTATTAAGATGCCGCGCGATCGAAACACAATCGTGGATTATTGCGGTAGGGCAAGGCGGAAATCATCCTTGCCAAAGAGAAACATGGGGACACTCAATGGTGGTTGATCCATGGGGACGAGTGGTTGCACAGCTAGACCAAGATCCTAAAAGTATGGTGGTTGAGATAGACACATCCAGTTGCGAATCAATCAGGCAAAATATGCCAATCGCGCAGCATTCTCGATTTACCAATCAATTTTAATTACAAATAAGAGCCATTTATGAGCATCAATCAAATTGAAGAAGCGCTACTGAACCCAACAGGGCTGACGGAGCAAAATATCGCAGATACATTGGCGAGCATTGCTACCCGCCAAATTGATTATGCTGATATTTACTTTCAGTCAAGCTGGCATGAATCTTTAGTGCTAGAAGACAGCATTATTAAAGACGGCTCTTTCAATATCGATTGTGGTCTTGGTGTACGAGCGGTATCTGGTGAAAAAACCGGTTTTGCTTACTCTGACCAAATCCAATTGGATGGCCTTAAACAGAGTGCAATCGCGGCTCGCGGTATCGCTAAGCAAGGGCAAAACGGTAAGGTACAAGCTTTCAAGCGTAACTCTAACCAAGCTTACTATGATGCAGTTAATCCGCTAGCAAGCTGGGAAAAGCAGCAAAAGACAGAATTACTTAAAGCGCTTGATGCTTACATTCGTACTAAAGAACCGATGGTAACTGAAGTATCGGTGAGCCTAAGTGGTGTACATGAACAGATGCTTGTTGCGGCAACTGATGGTACTTTCGCTGGTGATATTCGCCCGTTGGTTCGTCTATCAATTAGCGTACTTGCACAGAAAGGCGATCGTCGTGAACGTGGCAGTGCCGGTGGCGGTGGTCGTTTTGGTTACGATTTTTTCTTAAGTGATGCTAACGGTTCTCAAGTTGCTTACCAGTTCGCTGATGAAGCCATTCGCCAAGCATTAGTTAACCTTGAAGCGGTTGCTGCGCCTGCTGGTGCAATGCCTGTGGTTCTTGGTTCTGGTTGGCCTGGTGTTCTACTGCATGAAGCGGTAGGCCACGGCTTAGAAGGTGATTTCAACCGTAAAGAGTCTTCAGTATTTTCTGGCAAGATCGGCGAGCAAGTTACATCAAGCCTATGTACGATTGTTGATGACGGCACATTAACGGATCTACGCGGTTCATTGAACGTTGATGATGAGGGTGTTAATGGTCAGTACAATACGCTAATCGAAAACGGCATCCTAAAAGGTTACATGCAAGATAAGCTAAACGCTCGTCTAATGGGTGTAGCGCCGACAGGTAATGGTCGTCGTGAGTCTTACGCGCATCTTCCAATGCCACGTATGACGAATACATACATGCTGCCGGGCGAACACACACCGGAAGAGATCATTGCAACGGTTGAGAAAGGCATCTACGCACCGAACTTCGGTGGCGGTCAGGTTGATATCACATCAGGTAAGTTTGTGTTCTCAGCTTCTGAAGCGTACATGATTGAAAACGGCAAGATCACTCACCCAGTGAAGGGCGCGACGCTGATCGGTTCTGGTATCGAAGCAATGCAGCAGGTGTCTATGGTCGGTAATGACCTAAGCATTGACCGTGGTGTTGGTGTGTGTGGTAAGGCTGGTCAAAGTGTGCCAGTGGGTGTTGGTCAGCCAACGTTGAAGCTAGACTCGCTAACCGTCGGTGGTACTGAGTAAAGCAGATTAGCCTCTGAAAAATCACTATAAAGATAAATTGAAAAGCGCCTCTATTGTGAGGCGCTTTTTGTTTATAGGTTACTGGTTCTGTGAGCGCGCAGAGTCTACATGTTTTCTTCCGCGAACTCAGCCAGTCGGCTACGCACCACACCATTGAGGTGGATGTTGGCACTGCCTTCGAAGTTTTTAAAACGCTCGACCATGTAGGTGAGCCCCGAGGTCACAGGAGTTAGGTAGGAAGAATCTATCTGCGCTAGGTTTCCTGAGCAGACGATCTTGGTCCCTTCACCACAACGGGTGATGATGGTTTTGATTTGTGAAGCGGTCAGGTTCTGACACTCATCCAAAAGCACAAATGCATTCTGAATTGAACGACCACGCATAAAGTTAATCGATTTGAACTGGATGTTGGCTTTATCACAGATGTACTTCATCGAGCCCTCTGTGCAGTGATCATTCTTGTGCAGCGCTTCCAGTGTATCGGTCACTGCAGCTAACCAAGGCAACATCTTCTCTTCCTCTGTACCCGGAAGAAACCCTATCGACTCACCTATATCAGGTGTGTTTCGGGTTACGATGATCTTATCGAACTGTTTACGTTCAATAGTTTGTTCAAGTGCAGCAGCCATGGCTAACAGTGTCTTACCACTACCAGCAGCGCCAGTGAGAATCACCAGATCAATATCAGGGTCGAGCAGGGCATCGATCGCCATACCTTGGTATACGTTTTTGGGTGTGATGTCCCATGCTCTGCGATTCATTAGTCTTTCGCGACTGAGGTCTCTTAGTGTAATGCTTTCAGTTTCAATCTCTTCGACTCGAGCTGCAAAGTCACTTTCTTCGTCAATCACATACTGGTTGAGAAAGGTTGGCTCGAACGGCGCTCTTGCTAAGGTGTGCAGGGTCTTTCCGCCTAAACTTCTGCTCTCGACATTATCGATACCATCCCAAAATGAGCCTTCCAGTTGTTGGAAGCCTTTGGTGAGGTATTGGATATCATCAATCAATTGGTCGGTTTGATAGTCTTCAACAAAACGGACACCGGCGCCTTTGGCTCGTAAACGCATGTTGATGTCTTTGGTGATAAGAACCACTTCGCGTGGCGCGCGTTTATTTTGAAGATAGAGGACTGCGTTGAGGATTCGGTTATCGCCAGCTTTGTCATCGGCGAAGGCTTTGATGCTTTCTTGAAGTTCGTAATCTGCGAGTATTGAAATACTGCCAGATGCGTTTATGTCTTTAGAAAAAGGGATGCCTTCCGATATTTGGTCTGGTGTGGCTTCCCTGAATAAGTCTTCGAGAGTTCGAATCGCAATTCTCGCATCTCGAGCAACATCTCTTTTACTGTCTTTGATTCTGTCGAGTTCTTCTAGCACTGTCATTGGGATAACGACATCGTGCTCTTGGAAAGAAAATATAGCGAAGGGTTCGTGAAGTAGGATATTGGTGTCTAAAACAAATAGCTTCCGGTTGGTCTCGCCCATAGCATCTCCTTGCCGACGTGCGGCTTGCCTTGCATTCATTGAACGTAGATTAAGCTCATATAAAGGTTAGTATCTGATTCTAGTGATAGTCAACAACTCACCTAAACTTCATTTGAGAGCTGCATTCTGCTCTCCATAGAATAACCATGATTTTTTGACAGTTTGATTGCACTTATGAAAACAGAAAAAAAGTATGAAATCGTCTCCTTTAGGCGTGACCTAAATCACAGCATCGAGTAAGATTAGCGACCTTTTTCTGCACCATTTTCTCAAGATATTTATTATTAAGAGCGCACTTAAAAAGTGGCTGCAAACTAGGCATTTTTGGCTATATTTTTAGTTCAAGAGCAATAACGTTCTTGTTTGAAATTGCAGTTAGAAAGACCAAATTCCAACTATAAGATTGAGGTAGTCGATTCATGACATTTGCTTTGGGGCAACGCTGGATAAGCGATACGGAGAGCGATTTAGGTTTAGGTACCGTTGTAGCAATGGATGCTCGCACAGTAACAGTAATGTTTGCTGCGTCAGAAGAAAACCGCGTCTATGCACGCACAGATGCTCCCGTAACCCGAGTGGCGTTCAATGTAGGCGATGTCATCGAATGCCAAGAAGGTTGGTCTTTATCTGTTGAAGAAGTTATCGAAGATAAAGGGCTACTGACTTATTTGGGTATTCGTGAAGATACTCAAGAGACAGAGGTGACTCTGCGTGAAATCTTTTTAAGTAACCAGATCCGCTTTAACAAGCCACAAGATAAGCTGTACGCAGGTCAAATCGACCGTATGGATAACTTTGCGTTGCGCTACCGTGCTTTAAGCAACCAATACCAACAACATAAGAGCCCAATGCGCGGCTTGTGTGGTATGCGTGCAGGTCTTATCCCTCATCAGCTTTACATTGCTCATGAAGTCGGTCGTCGTCACGCTCCACGCGTTTTACTGGCTGATGAAGTTGGCCTAGGTAAAACCATAGAAGCGGGTATGATTATCCACCAGCAGGTGTTGTCTGGCCGTGCGGAACGTATTCTTATTGTGGTTCCTGAAACACTACAACACCAATGGCTAGTTGAGATGATGCGCCGTTTCAACCTGCACTTCTCTATCTTTGATGAAGAGCGTTGTATTGAATCTTTTGCAGAATCAGATAATCCATTCGATACACAGCAATACGTCCTGTGTTCTTTGGATTTCCTACGCAAGAGCCGTAAGCGCTACGAGCAAGCACTTGAAGGTGAGTGGGATTTGTTGGTTGTCGATGAAGCGCACCACCTTGAGTGGAGCCAAGACAAACCGAGCCGCGAATACCAAGTGGTTGAAGGATTAGCTGAAAACACGTCTGGTGTATTGCTACTGACAGCGACCCCTGAACAGCTGGGTCGTGAGAGTCACTTTGCGCGTCTGCGTCTGCTTGATCCTGATCGCTTCTACGATTACGAAGCATTCGTTGAAGAAGAAGACCAATATGCGCCAGTTGCTGATGCAGTAACGGCATTGTTCTCTGGCGTGAAGCTTGAAAACAGCGCGAAGAACCAAATTACAGAACTTCTGTCTGAGCAAGATGTTGAGCCACTGTTCCGTGTTATCGAAGGTGATAGCAGCGAAGAAGAGCAAGCCTTAGCTCGCCAAGAACTGATTGATAACCTTATGGATCGCCATGGTACTGGCCGTGTTCTTTTTAGAAATACACGTGCTGCAATCAAAGGCTTCCCTAAGCGTAATGTAAACCTACTGCCGATGGACATTCCAACGCAGTACACAACCTCGATGCGTGTATCGGGCATGATCGGTGGCAAGATGGCACCAGAAGCTCGAGCGATGAAGATGTTGTATCCAGAAGAGATCTTCCAAGAATTTGAAGGTGAAGATTCAAGCTGGTGGCAGTTCGATTCACGTGTGAACTGGTTGATTGAAAAAATCCAAGACAAGCGCAGCGAAAAGATCCTAGTGATCGCTTCTCGTGCAAGTACTGCTTTGCAATTAGAACAAGCACTGCGTGAGCGTGAAGGTGTGCGTGCAACGGTATTCCACGAAGGCATGTCGATTCTAGAGCGTGATAAAGCTGCGGCTTACTTTGCTCAAGAAGAGGGCGGCGCTCAGGTTCTTATCTGTAGCGAAATCGGTTCTGAAGGTCGTAACTTCCAGTTTGCTAACCAGTTAGTGATGTTCGATCTTCCGTTTAACCCGGATTTGCTTGAACAACGTATTGGTCGTTTGGACCGTATCGGTCAACTTCGAGATATCGACATTCATGTCCCTTACCTAAAAGGCACATCGCAAGCGATTCTAGCGCGTTGGTTCGATGAAGGTTTGAATGCATTCGCAGAGACTTGTCCTACTGGTCGCACGGTTTACGATAAGTATTCTGATGTACTGATCGAAATGCTGGCTTCTGGTAACACTGAGCAGCTTGATGAAGTCATTGAAGAATCAGCGAAGCTCAATCAAAGCCTGAAATCGGATCTAGAAAAAGGCCGAGATCGCCTACTAGAGATGCATTCAAATGGTGGCGATAAAGCCCATGAGATTGCTGAAAAGATCGCGTCTACTGATGGTGATACTAACCTAGTTTCTTTTGCACTGAGCCTGTTTGACACCATTGGTCTGAACCAAGATGACAAGGGTGAAAATGCACTAGTTGTGACACCTTCTGAACACATGATGGTGCCAAGCTACCCAGGCTTACCTTATGAAGGTGCAACGATTACGTTTGACCGTGAAACCGCGCTTTCTCGTGAAGACATGAATTTTATTAGCTGGGAACACCCAATGATTCAGGGCGGTATTGATCTGCTATTGAGTGAAGGTGTGGGTGCGTCTGCGGTATCTCTACTGAAGAACAAAGCGCTGCCAGTCGGTACGATTCTACTTGAGTTGGTTTACCTTGTTGATGCACAAGCGCCAAAGCGCAGCGGTATCAGCCAGTTCCTGCCTAAGACGCCGATTCGCTTGATGATGGATGGTCGTGGTAACGATTTATCTGCTCAGGTTGAATTCGATAGCTTTAACCGTCAACTAAGCCCGGTAAACCGTCATTTAGCGAGCAAGCTAGTGAACTCGGTACAAGGTGAGATTCACAAACTAATCGAAGCAGGTGAGACGCATGTACTGCCGAAGGTTGAAGAGGTTCGTCAACAAGCTCAGAAAGATATGCAAACTAACTTGAACGGTGAGTTAGAGCGTCTACAAGCGCTTAAAGCGGTTAACCCTAACATTCGTGATGAAGAGCTAGAGGTTATCGAAGCTCAAATCAACGAACTGACAGGTTACATCAGCAAGGCTCAGGTTCAGCTTGATTCGCTACGTTTGATTGTGGTTTCTCACAACTAGTTTTGAATTAGCTAAATGCTTTAACGAAATAAGGCCTTCATCATGAAGGCCTTATTTGTATCTATAACTTAGTTAAGAGCTTGGTTAACAGTTTGGCTAAGAATTTGGAGAGCAGATTACATCAACCATTTCCACCAAACGAACAGAGCTAAGAAGCCAAATAGGTAAACAAGGCCTACCACAGACAACCATTTTAGCTTAGTGCCAATCGCCAATCCTTCAGGAAGCTTAGTTTTGCTTACTAAGATGAAGTTAAGCAATGCGAAGAATGGCGTAGTAGCAAAGGCAAGCACCATCGCAAAATCAAGCATTGGCATCAGTGCTGCGCTGAAGAACATCACAATTGCGAGTGCCGCGAGAGAGACAATGATGATCCAGCCTTGCAGCATTTTTGGGCTCGATTCTTTTTTCAATAACAGGCGCTGTGATTCGGCAAGCACGCGTGAGTAACCATCGATAACGGTAATGGTACTGCCAAAGATACAGAAGAAGGCGATAAGAGCGATCAGTGGGCGAGACCATTCACCAATCGTGGAAGCGTAGATGCCGACCAATTGATGGGTGAAGCCAACACCAGAGCGAGACAATTCAACGCCTGTTCCATGAAGTACTAGTGTACCTAAAGCAACGAATACCAAAGCAAGCAGTGCCGTACCAATGTAGCCTACGTTGAAATCGAACAGTGCAGATTGAGCGGTCACTTCTTGTTTCTCTTTTTGGCTTTTTAGCCACATAGAGGTGATGCTTGATATCTCGATAGGCGCGGGCATCCAACCCATAGTGACAACGATAAAGCCAATAGCTGCCAATGACCAAGGTGATGGTGGAACAAAAGCCGCATCAGGTTCAACTGGAGAGCCGATAGCAATAGCGACTGCAGCCAAGGTTGTGATGGTCAGGATCGCCATGATCGCTTTAGACAGTGTATCGAGCGCGCGATAATGGCCAGCGAATAGAATGATCAAGCACGTAGCTAAAACGATCATGCACAATGTGCTGGTGGCCAAATCAAAAGGAATAAAGTAACTCAGTAAGCTTGCACTGAATAGCAGTAAGGCTGCGGTATTTACCACGGCGGAAATGGCACTTAGTATCGAAAAGATAACAAGGTAAGGTCGACCGAGGTTAGAATATCCTTCCACCAAGCTTTGCCCAGTACCAAGGGTATATTGGATGCCGGCTCTAAAGAATGGGTACTTAAATACGTTAACTAAAAGAATCAGTGCGGCTAGTTGCCATCCATAAATAGCGCCAGCTTTCGTTGAAGCGACTAAGTGAGATCCACCGACCGCAGCTGCGGCCATCATGATTCCTGGGCCAAAAGATTTAATCAGGCTTGAAAGTGGTGTGGAGGTTGGTGTTGAGGTGGTTTTAGCCGTACTTTCCATCGTTTTTCCTTTGAGGCTTAGTTCTTATTTTCCGTTACCTTATCAATACCATGTTTCGTAATTTCGTCAACTTTTATGTACAAAAGTGTTTAAAATTGTATTTTTTAATAAACGAATCGACCATGAGTTATTTATTAACCAGTAATTAAGAGGCTCTAATGGCGTTAGAACAGTACACACCACCACGTGAATCGTGGACTGATATTATCTATCAAGATGATGATATTCTTGTGGTGAACAAGCCAGCAGGCCTGCTTTCGGTACCGGGGAGACTGCCGGAGCACTACGACAGTATGTGGAGTCGGTTGGTTGTCGAATTTCCGGAGATTCAAGTTGTGCATCGGTTGGATATGTCTACATCAGGCTTGATGCTATTGGCTAAGCATAAACAGGCTGAGCGGCATTTGAAGAAGCAATTTCAATATCGACTGACACACAAACTTTATTACGCACGAGTGTGGGGTTCAATGGAAGACAAGGCAGGTTTGATTGACCTTCCTCTTATTTGCGATTGGACGAATCGCCCTAGACAGAAAGTGTGTTTCGACGATGGTAAACCATCTCAGACTCGCTATGTGGTTGAGCAACAAGAGCCTCAAACGACATTATTGAAATTGCTGCCGATCACTGGTCGCTCTCATCAGTTGCGTGTTCACTGCATGGAGCTAGGGAATCCAATTGTGGGCGACGAGTTTTATGCAACACCAGATGCGTTTAATTATAGTGACAGGTTAGCTTTACACGCATGTGAACTGAGTTTTTATCATCCGGCTAATAATCAGCTTTTCAAAGCTTTCGTGCCATGTGATTTTTACCCTCAAGCATCGCCACAAATCGAGCAGCACTTTGAAATTGCGCCAGAGCTTCCAGACTACAGTAAGCTAAAAGCTTAGAATGGTTAAATTAATACCAATGCAAGGACGTACAATGCCGAAGTTGAAAGTGGTCTTTCTCGACCGAGCTACCATCCCATCTCAAATACATTTAAAACCCCTTAGCTTTGAGCATCAGTGGGTGGAGTATGACTTCACTTCGCCAGAACAAGTGTCTGAACGAATAGAAGGCGCTGATGTTGTTATTACCAACAAGGTCGTGCTTAACGAATCGAATTTGGCTCAAGCACAACAACTTAAGCTAATAGCTGTTTCAGCAACGGGTGTGAACAATGTCGATGTTGGCTACTGCAAGAGTAACAACATAGCGGTGACAAACGTGCAAGGCTACGCGACTCAATCGGTACCTGAACATGTTATCGCGATGCTGTTTACGCTTAAGCGAAACCTCGTTGGTTATCATCAAGATATCGAGGCTGGCGAGTGGCAAAAGGACAAACAATTCTGTTTCTTTACTCATCCGATTCAAGATGTTGCAGGCAGTACATTGGGCTTAATCGGGAGTGGTAGCTTAGGGCAAGCGACCGCGATATTAGCAAAAGCGATTGGTATGAATGTCATCTTTACTGAGCGTAAAGGGGCTGATTCTTGTCGAGAAGGGTATCTACCTTTTGATACGGTGTTACAGCAAGCGGATGCGATCAGCTTACATTGTCCATTAACTGAAGCGACTCGAAATCTGATTTCAGAGCGAGAGCTAACCATGATGAAATCAAGTGCGGTATTAATTAATGCTGGCCGTGGTGGACTTGTCGATGAGCAGGCCTTAGTTGAAGCTTTGAAAAGTAATGAGATTGCAGGTGCGGGCATGGATGTGTTTACACAAGAACCTGCAGATAATTCGAATCCACTATTGGCTAACAGCCACTTACCTAATTTACTGCTAACACCACATGTGGCGTGGGGCAGCGACAGTTCAATTCAAAAACTGTCTGATATCTTAATCGATAATATTGATGGGTTTGTTGCAGGTAATCCGCAGAACTTAGTGAGTTGATTGAAGAATTGAATGGTGCAAGCACAAAATAAAAAAAGGTTGGCTTTTAGGCCAACCTTTTTAGATTTAGATCGTTGTGTCGATTAAGTGATTTAGCCTTGCGGCTTAACTACCAATACATTGATTGGTGAGTTCTGAACCACTTTGCTTGCAACAGAACCCAGTACAACCTTGTCGATTTTCGAGCGCTTATGACTAGGCATCACGATAAGATCTGCCCCTAGTTTCTCTGCGCAATCAAGAATCGTTGTGTAGGCCTTGCCTTCGGCAACGTGAACTTTATAGATCACATCATCGTCAATATGCTTATCAGCAAATTCTTTCAGCTGATTTTTAACATCAAGCTTCATTTGGTTTGCTGCATCTTTCGGGAAGTAAGACGCTACCATCGACATGTGGATGCCCGGTAATACGTTCAGAATGTGGATCTCAGCATTACTGTGTTTCGCGTGCCATACCGCTAGCTCGACCGCTTTATCAGAAAAGCCTTTGTCGTTCAGATCAACGGGAACAAGGATTTGTCTATACATGTATTCGTCTCTTTTTGAGCAGCGCCGAGTACATACCAAGCGCTGTAATTATCTTTTCCATGTAGTAAAAAAGCCAAATAGAGTAGAGCGCTATTTGGCTCTATCCATTACGCGCTAATCTCATCCTTACGAGCACGCCTTCTTTGGTTCATCGCTAAACCAATCAAAATTAATAGGGCAGGTAAGAATACCCACTCTTTCATTGGTCGTTCTGCATCTTGGATAACGGATTTAATTTCCCAATCAAAGTCAATGCCAGCAGCTTCAGCAGGGCTACCAAACTCAACCATATCAACAATCATCTTGTCGTCAGCTTGGGTCAGCATTAGGCCCATTGAAGCAATGCGGTCTTCACTTGTTGTCGCAGAATCTTCAAACGGAAGGCGAACTGTTTTCTCAGAATAGTTACCTTCTAAGTTTTCGCCACCGACTCTCAATTCAAGTGATTGTCCCACAGATAGATTTTCTGTGATTTGAGCGATCTCAACTCCAGGTGAAAGAACTTTCTCTGGATAAATCATGTCCCACCAGAAGCCAGGGCGGAAGAAAGAGAAGGTCAGAACGATAAGCAGTATAGTTTCCCACCACTTGTTCTTAGTGAACCACCAACCTTGTGTCGCTGCTGCAAAGATAAGTACCGCAGTAACCGAAGAGAAAATCGTCAGTGCTAAGTGCCACCAAGAATCAATGCCCATCAACAGTAGTTGGGTGTTGAAGATGAACATGAACGGCAATATCGCGGTCCGGATATCGTAGGTAAAACCTTGAATACCGGTACGAATCGGGTCTGATTTAGCAATCGCAGCGGCCGCAAATGCAGCCAAACCTACCGGAGGTGTATCGTCCGCAAGAATACCGAAGTAGAACACGAATAAGTGAACCGCAATCAGTGGAATGATCAAGCCGTGCGCTGCACCTAAGGTAACAATTACTGGTGCCATCAATGTTGATACAACGATGTAGTTCGCCGTTGTTGGCAAGCCCATACCTAAGATCAAGCTGATTACCGCAGTGAATAACAACATTAGAATGATGCTACCGCCTGAGATGAACTCAACAAAATCGGTCATTACAAGGCCGATACCTGTCAGCGTTACCACGCCTACAACCGTACCAGCTGCAGCTGTCGCTACACCGATACCGATCATGTTACGTGCGCCTGAAACTAAGCTCTCTGCTAGATCAACGAAGCCTGCTTTTGTTTGTTCTGCGAGATCGTCTGATTTGTTCATCAGAGTCATTAAAGGACGCTGAGTGATCAGAATGAAGATCATGAACACGGTCGCCCAGAATGCCGACAGACCTGGAGAGAAACGTTCAACCGTTAAACACCAAACTAGAACTACGATAGGCAGTAGGAAGTGAAGGCCAGACTTAATCGTTGGGCCTGGATCAGGTACTTCTGTTAGGTTCTCGTCGATTTCCATGCCACCTTCAGCTGCGTATTTAGCAGAAACACGAACCAGAGCGACATAAGAGACTAATAGAGCAACAGTCACAATTGGTGTGGCTGCAGCGCCAAAGACATCTTTTGTCCAGCCGACACCGTAGTAAACCGCTGCACTGATGACACATAGGCCTAAGATAGTACCAGTGAAAGAGAGTAGGCTTTGCACGATAGTTGGTGTGTGACGACGAGGTAAGCCCGTCATACCTGCTTTACATGCCTCTAAGTGAACAATGTAAATCAGGGCGATGTAAGAGATCAGAGCGGGCAGTAGTGCTGCTTTGATTACTTCTACGTAAGAGATGCCCACGTACTCAACCATCAAGAATGCTGCTGCACCCATGATCGGTGGTGTTAATTGACCATTGGTTGAAGCTGCGACTTCTACTGCACCCGCTTTTGTTCCCGGGAAACCAACACGCTTCATTAGCGGGATAGTAAAGGTACCAGTGGTAACTACGTTAGCAATCGAAGAACCTGATACCAGACCAGATAAACCAGATGCTACAACGGCTGCTTTCGCTGGGCCGCCCTTCATGTGGCCAAGCAGAGAGAATGCCACTTTGATGAAGTAAGCACCTGCACCCGCGCGCTCAAGCATTGCACCAAACAGTACAAACAAGAATACAAATGACGTTGATACGCCAAGAGCAACACCGAACACACCTTCTGTTGTTAACCACAGATGCGACATTGCCTTGTTCAGGCTCGCACCTTTGTGGGCGATAACGTCTGGCATGTGTGGACCGCCAAAGGTGTAAAGTAAGAAGACTGCTGCCACAACCATAAGAGGTGGACCTAAAGCGCGTCGTGTTGCCTCAAGCAGTAGAACCATACCGAATACGGCCGCAACAATATCGAATGTTGTTGGTGCACCCGAGCGTTCAGCGAGCTGAGTATAGAAAATATAGATATAAGAAGCTGAAAAGCTACCTACAAGCGCTAGTATCCAGTCGACAGCTGGGATGCGATCCCTAGGCGAATTCTTCATGGCTGGATAAGCGGTAAAGGCTAGGAGAATAGCAAACGTAAGGTGAATTGCTCGAGCTTCAGTGTCGTTTAAAATTGCGAAGTTAAAAATGAATGGCAGCGGAGATGCATACCAAAGTTGGAACAGTGACCAACATAGAGGCACAAACCATAAAATACGGCCTTGGATACCACGAGGGCTACGCGCACCAGTATCTGATTGTGCCACCATTTCTTGCACATCTGGAGACGGTGATGTTGTCTGCGTCATGTACTTTATCCTTATTATTGATGGTCTGCCTTTTGTTACGAACAACTAAACGTGATTTCTTTCCTATCTAGTGTAGTGAATGGATAGAGAAATGCGTTCTTTGTTCGTCTTTGTCTTAGGCTTGATACGAAGGTAAATCCTCCAAATTGGAGAAACTTAAAGGGTTGTTCTTTTCACTTAAATTATTTTTATAAAACGTGAAAATCCAATAAGGAGGACTAGCCTCCTTATTGGTTTAGTAGGCTTAAAGTAGAGTTACTTTAGAAGACCTACTTCTTTGTAGTATTTTGCGGCACCTGGGTGAAGAGGGATAGAGATACCCGCTTTAACCATGTCTTCTTTTTTCAGGTTAGCAAATGCTGGGTGCAGACGTTTGAATGTTGCGAAGTTTTCAAATACTGCTTTAGCAACGTTGTATGCTACTTCATCTGAAACGTCTGAAGTTGTTACCATAGTTGCAGCAACACCAAAGCTATTTACGTCAGCATCTGTACCGCGGTACATACCAGCAGGTACTGTGCTGTATGCGTAGTATGGGTTTTCAGCTACGATCTTGTCGATCTGTGGACCTGTTGCAGAAACCAGTTTTGCATCACAAGACGTTGTCGCTTCTTTAATTGATCCGTTCGGGTGACCAACCATGTAGATGAATGCATCAATCTTGTTATCACAAAGTGCTTGTGAACGCTCAGAACCTTTCAGTTCAGAAGCAAGCTTGAAGCTATCGTTAGTCCAGCCCATAGAGTCCATTACAACACCCATCGTTGCACGGTCGCCAGAACCCGGGTTACCAATGTTGACACGCTTACCAGCTAGGTCTGAAACATTGTTAATACCTGCATCGGTGCGAGCGATGATGTTGAACGGTTCTGTATGTAGAGAGAACATAGCACGAAGTTTCTTGTATTCGCCTTGGTCTTTGAACTTACTTGTACCGTTGTAGCCGTGGTATTGCCAGTCCGATTGAACAACACCGAAATCTAGTTCACCAGCACGGATGGTATTAACGTTGTAGATTGAACCGCCAGTAGACTCGACAGAACAACGAATGTTGTGGTCTTTACGGCCTTTGTTCACTAGCTTACAAATTGCACCACCAGTCGGGTAATAAACACCCGTTACTGAACCAGTACCAATTGTGATGAACTCTTGAGCGTTAACTGCGCCAGCGCCCATTACAGCAGCTGCAATAGCCCCAACTTTAATCAGTTTGGTAAATGCCATGAATTTCCCTTCCTTTATTCATTATTAACCCTGAAACAAGTGTAGTCGTTTCTGGAGTTTCCTATTTGGAAACGGCACCTTTTTCAATCCATGTGATGAAAAAGTGGCTGAATAATATCAAAAATTGGCAGAAAATTACTCAAATGTTAAAAGATATAGCGAAAAAATCTAACAAATGACGGTTGGATCTCGTGTTTGATTTGCTATTGAGTTTTTTAAAATCAATGAGTTAGTGATTTTTGGGAGAGGCGGGATAGATATCTTAGGATGTGATTTGGATCACGAACTAAATAGGTGTTTGTGATCCAATAGTAATGGCTGATAGTTATGAAACTGTGAGCAATTATCCTGCGTATTCAAACAGTTCGCATACAGAATCGAACAGTTGCTTAGTGGTAACTGATAAGGTTGGAGTAATGAAGATAGTATCATCTCCAGCAACTACCCCCAGTATGCCTTCTGACTTACCTAATGAATCTAATAAGCGAGCAATAAGCTGCGCGGCACCAGGGCCAGTGTGTATCACAACCAATGCATTGTTGTGATCAATATCTAACACTAACTCTCTTAAAGAGCTCGAAACCGTCGGAACACCAAGTTCAGCAGGAAGACAATAAACCATCTCCATTTTTGCATTGCGTGTTCGCACGGCGCCAAACTTAGTTAACATACGCGAAACTTTAGATTGGTTGATACTTTCAAAGCCTTCATGCTTCAGAGCATCGACAATCTCGCCTTGCGAACCAAAACGTTCTTCTTTTAGTAGTGATTTAAAAGCTCGAACTAAGTTGTCTTGTTTTTCTGTATTGCGCATATGTCATTCTTATTCATTAACAAAGATGTTTGCATATTCTCGCATACATATTCAGTTCTCGCCAAAATATCACGGTAATTTGTTAGTCATATCACTGTAAAAATTTAATAGGATAATGTGTTATTTAAGACGAGTTGTTTTGTCATTTCAAATGATTATCGCCATAATGCGAACTTGCTGTGTAGCACGGTTTTATTGACTTGCGCGAAGTCGCAAAGCTAGCGTTAATTGATTGTAATCACTTTGTGATTAATATAGTTTTTTAACTTAAATTTAGCTCAAGAATTACCCTACAAAGAATCTATAAGAGAAAGCTCTCAAGGAGAATAACAATGAAAGTAGCTGTTATTGGTGCCGCTGGTGGCATCGGTCAAGCCCTAGCCCTACTACTAAAGAACCGCCTGCCTGCTGGTTCAGATCTTGCACTTTACGACATCGCTCCGGTAACCCCGGGGGTTGCTGCCGATCTTAGCCATATCCCAACGCCTGTTTCGATCAAAGGTTACGCGGGTGAAGATCCAACTCCAGCACTTGAAGGTGCGGATGTTGTGCTTATTTCTGCGGGTGTTGCTCGTAAACCTGGTATGGATCGTGCGGATCTTTTCAATGTGAACGCTGGCATTGTTAAGTCTCTAGCTGAAAAAATTGCCGTTACTTGTCCTACTGCTTGTGTTGGTATCATTACTAACCCAGTAAATACAACAGTGCCAATCGCTGCTGAAGTACTTAAGAAAGCGGGCGTTTACGACAAGCGTCGTTTATTCGGTATTACTACTCTTGATGTCATTCGTTCTGAAACGTTCGTTGCTGAGCTGAAAGATAAAGATCCAGGCGACATTCGTGTTCCTGTTATCGGTGGTCACTCAGGTGTAACGATCCTTCCTCTGCTTTCTCAAGTTGAAGGTGTTGAGTTTACTGACGAAGAAATCGCAGCGCTAACAACTCGCATCCAAAACGCGGGTACTGAAGTAGTAGAAGCTAAAGCGGGTGGCGGTAGTGCGACCCTATCTATGGGTCAAGCGGCTTGTCGCTTCGGTCTTGCTCTAGTGAAAGCACTTCAAGGCGAAGAGAACGTGATTGAGTGTGCCTACGTTGAAGGTGAAGGCGAGCACGCACCATTCTTCGCACAACCAGTTAAACTTGGCAAAGAAGGCGCTGAAGCGATTCTTAGCTACGGTGAACTGAGCGACTTCGAACGCAATGCACTAGACAGCATGCTAGAAACGCTAAATGGCGATATTGAGATTGGTGTTGAATTCGCTAAATAAGCGATAGATAACTGAACTCTGCTAAAAACGACAGTTAACGAAAGCCGATCATTGCGATCGGCTTTTTTGATCCTTGTATTCAATCCACTCGTAATCTTTTTATAACCACGAAGAATTAGGGTATTGAACGATGACTAGAGTACAAAAAGGGATGAATGTTAACTATCTAGGTCGCTTGGGCAAGATATTGGTTATCGATGAGCAAGAGCAGTTCGCGTTGTTTGAGTCTTACAATAGTCATAAGCAATATGCAGTTCCGTTGGAAGAACTTGAAGAGATCGAAGCGCAACTACCTCTATCGTTAGAATCGAGTCGTTATTGAGACCCAGAGTATTATCTAGCAGGATCAAAAAAAGAGCCAACAGGCTCTTTTTTATTATATAGCTGTCTATTTACTACTTAGCTTCTATTTACTTGCTACGTTTTACTGCAAGGTGAGCTAGCGTAGTTAAAGCCTGCTTGTATTCTGACTCAGGAAGAATAGAAAGCTCAGCAATAGCTTTATCAGCTTCTTCATAGGCTTTATTGGTCGTGTACTCTAACGAGCCAGTCTCTTTCATGACAGACATAATGTCGTCGAGACGTTCCATACCATTAGCTTTTTCAATCGCTTCACGAATCATGCTTGCTTGGTCTGGGGAACCATTGCGCATTGCGTAAAGCAACGGTAACGTCGGTTTGCCTTCTGCTAGGTCATCACCAACATTTTTACCCATCTCTTTACCATCAGCGGTGTAGTCCATCACATCATCAATAAGCTGGAATGCTGTTCCTAGGTACTTACCGTAGTTTTGCATCGCCGTTTCGATCTCAGGTGTAGACTCTGTAAGAATTGCGCCGATTTGGGTTGCGGCTTCAAACAAACGAGCGGTCTTTGAATAGATCACCTGCATATAGCTTTCTTCTGTGGTGTCTGGGTTGTTACAGTTCATCAATTGTTGAACTTCACCCTCGGCAATCACATTTACTGATTCGCTCATTAGCTCAAGGATCCTTAAAGATCCAAGCGTCGTCATCATCTGGAATGAGCGGGTGTAAATAAAATCACCAACCAAAACGCTAGCTGCATTACCAAAAGCCGCATTCGCTGTAGCTTTGCCACGTCGCATGTCTGATTCGTCGACAACATCGTCATGAAGCAGTGTTGCTGTGTGGATAAACTCAATAAAAGCGGCTGAGGTGATGTGAGCTTCACCTTGGTAACCAAGTGCACGAGCTGATAAAAGAGCAAGCAAAGGGCGTAGGCGTTTGCCACCACCGCTAACGATATAAAAACCAAGCTGGTTGATTAAACTTACGTCAGAATTAAGTTGGGCTTGAATTGTTTCATTCACTTTTGCCATATCATTGGCAGTAAGCGTTTGGATAGCTTTAAAATCCATTGTTCATCCGGCTGAAGTTAGACCCTGTAAGGCTTATACGTTGTATTTAATTGTTGAATAATACACTAAAAAACGTTGATTAATACATCACTTAAAGGCATCATTGCCGCACTTTTCTTTGGCGAACATGTTTTCGCCAATATTTTAAAAATATGGCTTGTCATAGCGGCATGATTCCCGTAGAATCTGCGCCCTATTGATTAGTTTAGCGCACACCCGAGTTGTAGAATTAACAACCATAGGCTGTGCGGAAAAAGCGGAGTAAAATATGTACGCTGTTTTCCAATCTGGTGGCAAACAACACCGAGTAAGCGAAGGTCAAACACTTCGTTTAGAGAAATTAGACGTTGAAACTGGTGCAACTGTAGAATTTGATAAAGTTCTTCTTGTTGCTAACGGCGAAGAAATCGCTGTTGGTGCACCTCTTGTTGAAGGTGGCAAGGTTACTGCAGAAGTAGTACAACACGGTCGTGGCGATAAAGTAAAAATCGTTAAGTTCCGTCGTCGTAAGCACTCGCGTAAGCAAGCTGGTCACCGTCAGTGGTTCACAGAAGTGAAAATCACTGGCATTAACGCTTAAGTATTAGGAGAGTTTAACAATGGCACATAAAAAAGCTGGCGGTTCTACTAATAACGGCCGCGATTCAGAAAGCAAACGTCTTGGTGTTAAGCGTTTTGGTGGTGAATCTGTTCTTGCAGGTAACATCATCGTTCGTCAACGTGGTACTAAGTTCCACGCTGGCACAAACGTTGGCATCGGTAAAGACCATACTCTTTTCGCTCTTACTGAAGGTAAAGTGAAATTTGCAGTAAAAGGTCCTAAAAACCGTAAGTTTGTAAGCATCGAAGCTGAGTAATTTAATCTTTTATTAGATTATTTATACTAGCTTTCAAGCTGAATTCAAAAGCCCTGCCGATTCGGCAGGGTTTTTTATTTATAGCGAGAATAAAAAAGTAGACGCTCTGGCTTTAGTTTGAGAAGCAATTTGGTGTTTGATAAGCAGTTTAGTTTTGAGAAGCCGTTTGTTTTTTAAGAAACAGAAAGCAAAGAACCTCTCCTTATTTGTTCCTTGGTTGCAGATCGATCTAGATCTTAGGTGATCGATCTAAACACGGATCTGCTAGAATTTATATCACTCCTTGATGAGTGGTAACGCAACGTAAGTGCGGAGTTAAAAAATGAAATTCGTTGATGAAGCATCAGTAAAAATAGAAGCCGGTGATGGCGGTAATGGTACAGTAAGCTTTTGGCGCGAAAAATTCGTCGCTAAAGGTGGTCCTGACGGCGGTGATGGCGGTGATGGCGGTGATGTTTACATCCAAGCGGATGAGAACTTAAACACACTGATCGATTACCGTTTCCAACGTTTTTACAATGCAGAGCGTGGCGAAAATGGCCGCGGTGGTAACTGTACGGGTAAACGTGGTAAAGATATGACCATGAAAGTACCTGTAGGTACTCGTGCTGTTGATATCCACACTAATGAAATCGTTGCTGAAGTTGCTGAACATGGCAAAAAAGTAATGGTTGGTAAAGGTGGTTGGCACGGTCTTGGTAACACGCGTTTTAAGTCGTCGGTTAACCGTGCTCCTCGTCAAAAGACAATGGGTACTAAAGGTGAAGTTCGCGAACTGCGTTTAGAGCTTCTTCTATTAGCGGATGTTGGTATGCTTGGCTTGCCAAACGCTGGTAAATCTACTTTTATTCGCTCAGTATCTGCTGCGAAACCAAAAGTGGCTGATTACCCGTTTACCACGCTAATCCCTAGCTTAGGTGTGGTAAGTGTTGTCCCTGAGAAGAGTTTCGTCGTTGCCGATATCCCTGGCTTGATCGAAGGCGCAGCTGATGGCGCTGGTCTTGGTATTCGTTTCTTGAAGCACCTTGAGCGTTGTCGCGTTCTTCTGCATATGATCGATATTTTGCCGATCGATGGTTCTGATCCTATTCAGAATGCACTGACGATCATCGATGAGCTTGAGCAATACAGTGAGAAAGTTGCACAGAAACCTCGTTGGTTAGTGTTCAATAAAGTTGACCTAATGCCTGAAGAAGAAGCTGACGAAAAGATTCAAGAAATCGTCGAAGCTTTAGGTTGGGAAGGCGAGTACTTCAAGATCTCTGCTGTAAACAAGATCGGTACCAAAGATCTTTGCTTTAAACTGGGTGAGTTCATGGAGAACCTACCTCGTGAAGTTGAAGCAATTGAAGAAGAAGAAAAAGTTAACTTTATGTGGGATGACTACCATAAAGATGCGATGGCCGGTAAGAATGTCGTGACTGAAGATGACGACGACTGGGATGATTGGGATGACGAAGAAGATGACGGTCATGTTATCTATGTTCGTGATTAATAATCCTCGTAGTTTCTTATAAGCACTTTGGTCGCTTTTTCTAAGATACGCTGATAGTTTTATTAAACCGCAATGAAAATTGCGGTTTTTTTGTATCTAAATCATGACGTCTTGCTGTTTTTTATGCAAAATTTATCTTTAGATAATTAACGCCTATGGGAAGGAAATCATGGCATCAAAGCAAAGAGCGATCTCAAGGTTAGTCGCTCAATCAGGACAAATGTTATTAGCTCATGGCGCCGAGAGCACACTGGTCGGTGACATTATGCGCCGTATCGGTATTGCTTGTGGGGTGAATGAAGTTGAAGTTGCACTATCAGCCAATGCGTTGGTTGTGACAACGGTAATGGATGATCATTGCATAACGACGACTCGAAGTTGTGCTGATCGTGGCATTAATATGCAGGTTATCACCGAGATTCAACGCGTGTGTATCATGATGGAGAAAGGGATTCTTGATTATGATTTAGCTTATAAGAAGATCCAAGGGATCAGTCCCGAACGCTACAACCGTTGGTTAGTTGTCGTAATGATAGGGCTATCGTGTGCTTCTTTTAGCCGTCTTGCTGGCGGAGATTGGCATGTCTTTATGATGACGTTTATAGCTTCGGCTTGCGGTATGATCGTGAGACAAGAGATTGGTCATCGCCATTTCAATCCGTTATTAAATTTCGCTATTACCGCTTTTGTCACCACCACCATTTCAGCTCAGGCAGTGCTCTACAATATTGGTGGTCAACCCACTATCGTGATGGCTTCGTCAGTATTGATGCTAGTGCCCGGTTTTCCTTTGATTAACTCCGTAGCAGATATGCTTAAAGGCCACATTAATATGGGTCTCGCACGCTTCACCATGGCCAGTTTATTAACGTTGGCTACAAGCTTAGGTATTGTCGCAGCGATGAGCCTATCTGACGTATGGGGGTGGGTGAACTAATGACTATTTTTGAACTTTTTGTTGGGTTACTCAACGACATGTTTTTTGCTGCGATTCCTGCGGTTGGTTTTGCATTGGTGTTTAACGTCCCGCAACGAGCGTTGATCTATTGTGCTCTCGGAGGATCCATTGGCCACGGTAGCCGTTACTTAATGATGCATTTCGGCATTCCCATTGAATGGGCGACGTTCTTTGCTGCTACATTGGTCGGCATGATAGGGGTGCACTGGTCGCATAAATTGTTAGCACACCCGAAAGTATTTACGGTTGCAGCCTTGATTCCGATGGTCCCTGGCGTGTTTGCCTTTAAGGCGATGATTGCCATGGTTGAGATTAACCGAGCAGGATACAACCCAGAACTATTGGCATTGTTGATGGAGAACTTTTTGAAATCGATGTTCATTATCGCAGGGCTTGCGGTTGGCTTAGCAGTGCCTGGGCTGTTATTCTACCGTCGTAGACCTATCGTCTAGCTTCAACTTCATTTTCAAGTAAGGACAGGACTTTCGATTTATGATCATCAGCATGATAGCGGCAATGGCGAACAACCGTGTAATTGGTAAAGACAATCAGATGCCTTGGCATTTACCTGCAGATTTCGCATGGTTTAAACGTTCAACTATGGGTAAACCTGTCGTGATGGGACGTAAGACTTACGATTCAATTGGACGTCCTTTACCGGGGAGGCTGAACGTTGTAATCAGCCGCGACGAGAGTTTAGAAATCGGAGGCGTCACGACGGTAACTTCGATTGAAAAAGCACTAGAGCTGGTTAGTGATGTTGATGAAGTGATGATCATCGGTGGCGGTTCAATCTATGAAAGCTGCTTACCAAAAGCGAACAAGTTATACCTGACTTATATCGATTTTGATGTGGATGGTGATACTCAATTCCCAGACTGGGGAGAAGGTTGGAAGCAGAGCTTTAATGATACTTATCAGGCGGATGAGAAAAACAAGCACAATATGGAGTTTGTGGTTCTCGAGCGTTAACGGTGGTTATTAAGCGTTAGGCTCTGAAAATGCTTGCGTTACTGTGCCCAGCTAGCGCAAGCTTCTCGTATCTCGTATCTCGT